>CBFGRG010000047.1:0-12007 GCA_965651105.1 uncultured bacterium
GTGTGAATGCCTCGGTTGGTCGCTACGCGACGACAGGCGCCTCGCTCATCTGGCCGGCCAGGTGGAACTCGCCATCCGGGCCGACGGAGAGCGTCACGGTCTCGCCTTCGTGCAGGGAGCCGTCAAGCAACCCCATCGCCAGCGGGTCGAGCACCCGCTTCTGGATCACCCGCTTCAGCGGCCGCGCGCCGAAGGTCGGGTCGTATCCGAGCGTTGCCAGCAGGTCGCGGGCTTCGTCGGTGACCAGAAGCTGCATGTTCCGCTCCGCGAGGCGCTTTCGCACTTCGTCGAGCTGGATCGAGACGATCTCGCCGAGCTGTTCCCGGCTGAGCTGCGTGAAGATGATCACCTCGTCGACGCGGTTCAGGAACTCCGGCCGGAAGTTGGCGCGCAGCGCCTCCATCACCTGGCCGCGAATCTCGCCGACGTTGTCCTCGGTCATCCGCATGATGGCCTGCGAGCCGAGGTTACTGGTCATGATTACGACCGTGTTGCTGAAGTTCACGACGCGGCCCTGACCGTCGGTGAGCCGGCCGTCATCGAGCACCTGCAGCAGGATGTTGAAGACGTCCGGGTGTGCCTTTTCGATTTCGTCGAAGAGGATCACGCTGTAGGGCCGTCGGCGCACCGCCTCGGTGAGCTGGCCGCCCTGGTCGTATCCAACGTAGCCCGGAGGCGCACCGATCAAGCGGCTGACCGCGTGCTTCTCCATGTACTCCGACATGTCGATGCGGACCATCGCCTGGTCGCTGTCGAACAGGAACTCCGCCAGCGCGCGCGCCAGCTCGGTCTTGCCGACACCGGTCGGGCCGAGGAAGATGAAGCTGCCCATCGGCCGATTCGGGTCGGAGAGTCCAGCGCGCGAGCGACGGATCGCGTTCGAGACGGCCTCGATCGCCTCGTCCTGGCCGATCACGCGGGCGTGGAGACGTTCCTCCATCTGGACCAGCTTCTCAATCTCGCCTTCGACGAGTCGACTGATCGGAATGCCCGTCCAGCGACTGACGACCTCGGCGATGTCCTCGCTGTCGACCTCTTCCTTGAGCAGCTTGCCGCCCGACTGGAGCCGCGCGAGCTTTTGCTCCTCCTCCGCGAGCCGCTGTTCCAGCTCCTTGGCCCGGCCGTACTGCAGCTCGGCCGCCTTGTTGTAATCGTAGTTCCGCTGTGCCCGCTCGATCTCGACCTTCAGGTGGTCCATCTCGTCGCGAAGCTCGGAGATCGCCATGATCGCCTCGCGCTCCTGATCCCAGCGGGATCGCAGCGCGTCGCGCTCTTCCTTGCGGTCGGCGAGCTCCTGCTCGAGCGCCTCCAGCCGCTGTTGGGAGGCCGGGTCAGTTTCCATCCGCAGCGCCTCGCGCTCGATTTCAAGCTGCATGATGCGCCGCTCGGCCTCGTCGAGCTCGATCGGCATCGAGGTGATCTCCATGCGGAGTCGGGAGGCTGCCTCGTCGACCAGGTCGATCGCCTTGTCAGGCAGGAACCGGTCGGTGATGTAGCGATCCGACAGCGTCGCCGCAGCGACCAGCGCCGAGTCGAGGATCTTCACCTTGTGGTGCACCTCGTATCGCTCGCGCAGGCCACGCAGGATCGAGATCGTATCCTCGACGGTTGGCTCACCGACGTAGACCGGCTGGAAGCGCCGCTCCAGCGCCGCATCCTTCTCGATGTACTTGCGGTACTCGTCGAGCGTGGTCGCGCCGATGGCATGCAGCTCACCACGTGCGAGCATCGGCTTCAGCATGTTCGAGGCGTCCATCGACCCCTCGGCAGCGCCGGCGCCAACGACGGTGTGCAGCTCGTCGATGAAGAGGATGATCTGCCCGTCGGAGGCCTCGACCTCCTTGAGCACTGCCTTCAGGCGCTCCTCGAACTCGCCGCGGAACTTCGCGCCCGCAACGAGCGCGCCGAGATCGAGCGCGATGATGAGCTTGTCTTTCAGGCCCTCGGGCACGTCGCCGCGCACGATTCGCTGGGCCAGTCCCTCCGCGATGGCCGTCTTGCCGACGCCCGGCTCGCCGATGAGGACCGGGTTGTTCTTGGTGCGGCGCGAGAGCACCTGGATCACACGGCGAATCTCGTCGTCGCGGCCGATCACCGGATCAAGCTTGCCGTCCCGGGCGAGCTCGGTGAGATCGCGCCCATACTTTTCGAGCGCCTGGTAGGTCGATTCCGGATCCTCGCTGGTGACCCGCTGGCTGCCGCGGATCTCGGTCAGCGCGCCCAGCACGCGGTCCCGGTCGACGCCGTGGCGCTTGAGCAGCGAGGCCGCCTCGGTGCGTTCCCCATCGAGGATGCCGAGCAGCAGGTGCTCTGTGCTCAGATATTCGTCGCCGAACTGCCGCGCCTCTCGCTCGGCCGCCTGCAGGGCACGACGCAGGGCGGGGCTGACGACCGCCTCGGCGCTGTACTGCAGCTTCGGCGCGCGCTCGACCAGCGCCTGCGCGTCACCAAGGACGTTGGCCGGATCCAGCCCCAGGCGCTGCAGGATTTGTGGCACGATGCCATCCGGCTGGTCGATCAGGCCGACCAGCAGCGCTTCGGGCTCGTACTGCGAGAGCCTGTGCTCTTCGGTTAGCTGCTGGCCAGCGATAATCGCCTGGCGAGCCTTTTCTGTGAAGTTCTGGTTCGTTGCCATGTAGTATCTGCCTCCAGAGTCGTCGTTGACCCGGTTTACCGTGTCGCTTGTGTGTGGTTGCGGCGTCAGCTTCTCCGAGCCGACTCGCGCACGCGCTGCTCGTCAACGAAGCCGAGCTCGATCAGGATGCGATCGATATCTCGCCGCCAGTCATGCCCGCCAGGCGATTCGCCCATCCTGTCGCGAAGCTCCCGCAGCGAGCGGGTGAGCTCCAGGGCGAGCTGGACGCCGGCGAGGTTGAGGCCGCGCGTTTCGACCAGGTATTTCACCTGCCGCAACCGTTCGATGTCTTCATCCGAATAGAGGCGGAGATTGCCCGCTGTGCGCGACGGGGCCACCAGGCCCTCGCGTTCGTACTTGCGCAAGGTTTGCGGGTGCATCTCGACGAGACGCGCCGCCACGCTGATCACAAAGAGAGGTTCCGAGTATCGTGCTGCCATTCGGGGTACTCCTGCTCATATCCGTTCACATGAATTATATTTCTTGATACGGATTGTGTCAATGTTCTGGATCGGCACCGCGTCGCCGGGTTGGATGGGCGTGCCTTGCGCGCGTGGGCGATAATCGCGGTACGCTGGGGAGCGGGCGAGGCGCGGCAGCGCGCCGCCGCCGGAGATGTTGAAATGCGAAGGGGTACGCCGTTGTGGCCAACCTGATCACCGTGGCGCGTCTGATCCTGCTCTTCGTGGTGATTTGGATGATCTACGTCGGGAATGTGCAGGTGGTAACCGCCTGCATGGTGTTGATGATCGTCGTCTTCGCCAGCGATGGGATCGATGGGTGGGTGGCACGCAAGCGCGGCTCCACCAGCGTGTTCGGTGCCGTGTTCGACATTCTCGGCGATCGCATTGTCGAGAATGCGCTGTGGGTGATTTTCGCCGATCTGGACCTGATCCCGATCTGGGTGCCGCTGCTCGTGATCACGAGGAGCTTCGTGATCGACGGCCTGCGGTCGATATCGCTCTCGGAGGGCAAGACCCCGTTCGGCAAGAACAACATGATGCGGTCGCCGATAACCGAGTGGCTCACGGCCGGGCGGTTCATGCGTGCCTTTTTCGGGTACGCCAAGGCGGCCGGCTTCGTCTTCCTCACGGGGCTCGCGGGGGCCGAGCGACGCGATACAACGGACACCTTTCTCGGATGGTTGTACGATCAGGACTGGTATCGGTGGATCGGTTGGGGGTTCGTCTGGGCGGCGGTGGCGCTCACCATTATCCGCGCCATCCCCGTTATCATTGACACGATGGACTACATCACGAACGATGCCAGGTCGTCCCGACCAACCTGAGGCGCGTGTCGCGCGCCACGCACCAGAGGTGCCTCGTGACGCAAGAGCCAGCGCCGGCCAGGCCGGTTCGCCCGCAATTTCGAAAGGAAGAGCGCCGGGAGTTCCGTCACCAGCTCAGCGTCGGCCTCGCGATCGCGTTCAGCTGGCTCTTCTGGCTGATCCCGCCGATCCTGCGCGGGTGGATTGCCGACCGGTTCGGCGACCTGTTTTATCACGTGAGCTCCACCTACCCGCGAAACGTGCGTGAAAACGTGAACATCGCCCTGGAGTACATGGGGGATGAGTCCGACCCGGAGCCGCTGGTCCGCTCGATCTTCCGCACCAGCGCGCGCAATTTCATGGACCTGATCATCATCCCGCGGCACCGGGAATCGACGTTCCTGACGTCCGTTCGGCTCAACAAGGGGTCGTGGCAAACCTTCGACGACGCGATGGCGGAGGGGAAGGGTGGGGTGCTGGTGACCGGTCATCTCGGGTGCTTCGACTACATCGGGCAGACGCTCACCACGCGCGGCTACAAGCTCACGGTTGTCACCGGACGCACGACATCGCGCTTCATCTTCGACGGGGTGACCTGGTTGCGCGGCTCGCGCGGCATGTCGATGGTCGAGCCGACTCCGTCCGGAGTGCGGTCGGTGATGCGAGCGCTGCGTCGCAACGAGTTCGCGGTGTTCCTGGCCGATCGGGATTTCTTCCAGAATGGGTACGACGTCACCTTCATGGGGCAGGAGACGACCCTCCCGCCGGGTCCGGTGCGGATTGCGCGGGAGACCGGCTCGCCGATCATTCCGGTCATGGCGCGTCGGGTCCGACGCGGCCACGAGCTCTCGATCGGCGAGCCGTTTCATGTGGACCGCACTGGTGATATGAAGGCTGATATGGCGGCGGGGATGCAGCGGCTGGTTGCCGCGCTCGAACAGTTGATCACCGCATCGCTGGATCAGTGGGTGATGTTCCAGCGCGTGTGGCCGGAGCACAAGCATGTGCCGGTGCGGGTGTTCCCGGTCGGGTCGCCGCTCGAAAGCGAGCTGCTGGAGCGGGTGGCGACGGCGCTGCCCGAGATCGACGGTCGCCCCGGCAAGCGTTCGCCGGAGCCCGGCGATCAGGCGACTAGCGATAGTTCACGAATTGAAGGGCGACCGGCCAGTCCTGAGACTTGATCAGCTGGATGACTTCCTGCAGCTCATCGCGGCTCTTGGCCTGAACGCGCACGGTGTCGCCCTGGATTTGCGGTTTCGCCTTCTTGAAGTTGTCCCGAATTTCCTTCGAGATCTTCTTGGCGATCTCGTCGCCCAGGCCCTCACGCAGCTTCACGACCTGGCGCTTGCGGCCGCCCGAGGCGTCTTCCTCGCCCTGGTAGTCGAGAATCTTGAGCGAGATCTTCCGGCCGATGACCTTGGACTCGATGATGTCCTTCGCCGCATTGAGGCTGTACTCTGACGCGGTGGTGATCGTGAACTCGTCATCGCCCTCATCGATCACCGTGTTGGTGTCCTTGAGGTCGTAGCGATTGCCGATGTCGCGCCGGGCCTGGTCGAGCGCGTTGCGAAGTTCCTGTCGATCGAATTTCGAGACAATATCAAATGATGATGAGCTGGCCATGGTTCCTCCTGGCGTTGTAACCCTGGTCGAGGGTCGCAAGATCGCGCAGGTTATACCATACCCGCTGGGGCATTCTGCCGCTGCTTGCGGCTGTTTCGGAGGCACCAACGCGCCGTGTTACGCGTGTTTCTCAAACGCATCCTGGGCATCCCGCTCGTCTACAAGGTGCTGCTGGCGAACGCCGTGATCGTCATGATCGGGGCGACCATCGGCACCCTGATCACGGTGCGGACCGTGCAGGGACGCGACGACCCGGCGGAGTACTGGCTGATCGCCCTGTTCGCAATCACCGGTACGGTGATGAGCCTGGTGGTGAACTACCTTGTGCTGCGCGCGGCGATGCAGCCGATCGACCGCCTGGCCGAGGTGGCGGAGCGCGTTCGGCGGGGCGATTTCTCTCGCCGCGTGCGGCCGTCGCGCTTTCCGGATGCGCAGCTCGCCCGGCTGGGGGCGTCGTTCAACGAGACGCTCGACGAGCTGGCGGCGGACCGCGAGCAATTGCGGCAATTGACGACCCAGGTGATCAATGCGCAGGAAGATGAGCGCAAGCGCATCGCGCGGGAGCTGCATGACGACACGGCGCAGGTGCTGTTTGCCCAGCTGCTCGGCATCACGGCGCTTCGTTCCTCCGAGAACGAGCAGGTTCGCTCGGCGGCCGAATCGATGGCCCAATCGACGGTCGATGCCCTCGAAGGTGTCCGGCGGCTGGCGCTGGAGCTGCGGCCACCGGCGCTGGATGATCTCGGGCTCTGGGCGGCGCTCGGGGAGCTGGCGCAGCGGTACGGCGAAAAGTATCGACTCCACGTGGACTACGAGTGGCATGGCACAAGGGAGCGACTGCCAGCCGACCTGGAGTTGGTGCTGTACCGCATCGCGCAGGAGGCGATGACCAACATCGTCAAGCATGCGGGAGCGACCGAGGCTTCGATCGAGGTCGAGCGACGATCTGGCGAGGTGGTGTTGACAGTGAGTGACAACGGTCGTGGCTTCGACCCCGGCCTGACCCCGGACCGCGACGAGCGCGGGCTTGGGCTCGGCATTTTCGGCATGGTCGAACGGACGGCGCTGGTCGGCGGTGGCCTGCGTATCGAGAAGGTCGAGCCCCACGGTGCCGCGATTGTCGCGATCATTCCCCTGGCGCATGCGGTGCGCATCATGAAACCGCACCCGAATGGCGTCACGCCGAATGACGAAGGGATCCCCAGTTCATGAGCCACGCAGAAACGACGCGAATCAGAATCCTGCTCGCCGATGACCACGGCGTCGTCCGGGCCGGGCTGCGGGCGTTGCTGGAGACGGAAGCCGACATGATGGTGGTCGCGGAGGCCGAGGATGGTGACTCCGCCGTCCGGCTCGCGGCCGAGCATCGGCCCAACATCGTGATTGCCGACCTCTCGATGCCGAGCGGGGGCATGAGCACGATTTCGCGAATCACCGGCCTGGAGCTCGGGATCCGGGTGCTGGTGCTGACGGTCCATGCCGAAGAGCGTTATTTGCTGCCGGTGCTGGAGGCGGGCGGTTCCGGGTACGTCCGAAAATCGAGCGCACACACCGACCTGCTGGAGGCGATTCGCACCGTAGCGCGCGGAGAGGTGTTCCTCGATCCCGCGGCGACGAAGACCCTGTTGCGGGGATATCTCGGACGGGCCCGCAGCGGTCAGGAGCTCGATATTGGCGAGGTGCTTTCCGAGCGGGAGCGCGAGGTGGTGAAGCTGACGGCCGAGGGGTATACCGCGCTCCAGGGGGCGGAGCTGCTGTCGCTTTCGCCGAAAACGGTGGAAACCTACCGGCACCGGGCGATGCAGAAGCTTGGCCTGACGAACCGGGCCGAGCTGGTTCGCTACGCGTTGCGGGCTGGCTTGCTGTCGGAGGAGGAGGTGTAAGGGTTTTCCCGACGCCTGTCGGGGAAACCGGAAGGGTGACTGTCGGAAGACACCGAGCTTCCCCGTCACGCGCGCGATGCCAGAATCCCTAGACTCGAGAGTGGAAACCGCACCCGAGGCGATGGGACCGGTTCACACGGGACAGAAACCCCGAATGCACTGATGCATTATGGACCGACGGCATCGCGCACGACGAGGGAGTTTGCAATGGCGATGCGCAGTCATTCACTATCGGATCTCCGACCGGAGGTCGTCCGGCGCGTTGGAGAGAACGGGCCGGTGCATCCGGGCTGGTTCGCGCCGCTGCCGGAGGTCGAGGAAGATCATCAGGCGTCGACCGATGTCCTGTTCGAGGTGTTCACCCAAATTCTCAAGATTGCCGGTTCGCTCGATCGCTCCGCCTCGGACGCTCTCGAAGACCTGAACCTTACCGCCGGTGCGTTCAACGCGCTCGTCGAGCTCGGCAAGGTTGGGGACAAGGGGATCGCGCCGTCGGAGCTGGCGCGTCGGCTTGCGGTGGCGCGACGAACCGCGACGCTTTACGTCGACATTCTCACGCGTCAGGGCTGGGCTGTGCGGGAGTCGCATCCCGACGATCGCCGGATGGTGCTGGCGAGGTTGAGCGACAAGGGCCGGGAGCTGCTGGCGACCGATGGGCCGCGATACCAGGCGCGGCTGGCTGAGCTGCTCGGCGAGATGACGCCGGTCCAGGCCGAGCGGTTGCGGCAGCTGCTTGATCAAATCATCGTCGAGATTCGCGTCTGATCACGAAGTCTGAATCGAACGAAAACGGCCCGCCACGATGGCGGGCCGTTTTCGTTCAATTCGGGTTCGGAACCTGGCGTCAGCCTTCGATGCCGCGGAGGACGAGAACCGTCCGGCCGGGGACCGTGAGGGTCTCGCCTTGTTCGATACGGGTGTCGGACAGCGCCGGGTCGTCGTGGGTGGAGAGCGCGACGGTCCAGAATGCCTGATCGGTCTCGCCGTTGGGCTCGGGGAGCATCACGTCGATCTCCTCGGTCCCGGCATGCATGACGATCAGCAGGGACGACGTGCGGATTTGCTCGCCGAGCTCGTTGGCCTCCTCAAACGCGCTGCCCGAGAGCCGGAAGATGAGGGGACCGCCGTCTTCGGCCATCCAGTCGTCGTGCTGCATCTCGGTGCCGTCCGGCTTGAGCCAGGCGATGTCCTTGAGCGCTTCCGGCGTGTCGGGCTGGCCACGGAAGTAGCGACGCCGGCGAAGCAGCGGCTCGGCCTGGCGCAGCCGGATCGCCTCGGTCGTGAAGGCGAGCAACGCCTTGTCGTCCGCCGAGAGGTTCCAGTCGATCCAGGTGATCTCGTTGTCTTGCGCGTAGGCGTTGTTGTTGCCCCTTTGCGTCCGGTTGATTTCGTCCCCGTGGGCGAGCATCGGCACGCCCTGCGAAAGCATGAGCGTCGCGATCATGTTGCGCTGGGCACGCGCTCTGGCCGCGTTGACCTCCGGATCGTCCGTTTCACCTTCGACGCCGAAGTTGTACGACTGGTTGAAGTCGTGGCCGTCGTTGTTGTCCTCGCCATTGGCTTCGTTGTGTTTGTCGTTGTAGCTGACGAGGTCGCGCAACGTGAACCCGTCGTGGGCGACGACGAAGTTGACGCTGGCGCGCGGGCCGCGGCGAGACTGCCCGAAGATATCCGACGATCCAGCGATGCGGTAGGCGAGGTCGGCGCGGCTGCGGTCGTCGTGGAGCCACCATTCACGCAGGCTGTCGCGGTAGCGATCGTTCCATTCCGACCACAGCGTCGGGAAATTGCCGGTCTGGTAGCCGCGCGGACCGAGATCCCACGGTTCGGCAATCAGCTTGACGGTTGAAAGGACCGGATCCTGGTGAATCGCGTCGAAGAACCCGCTGCCGGAGTCGAACGCCGGATGCTCGCGGCCGAGGGTGACGGCGAGGTCGAAGCGGAATCCGTCGACGTGCATCTCCTCGACCCAGTATCGGAGGCTGTCGAGTGCCATCTTCAGCACCTGGGGTTGGGCGAGATCGAGCGTGTTGCCGGTTCCGGTGAAATCGACGTACCGCCCGCGGTTGTCCGGCAGCAGCCGGTAATAGCTCGAGTTGTCGGCGCCCTTCCAGCTGAGGGAGGGGCCGAGGTGGTTGCCCTCGCAGGTGTGGTTGTAGACGACATCGAGGATGACCTCGATGCCGGCGGCGTGCAGCTCGCGCACCATGCGCCGAAACTCGCCGATCTGGACCAGCGGGTCGGGGCTGCTGCCATAGCGCGGCTCAGGTGTGAAGAAGTTGAGGCTGCTGTATCCCCAGTAGTTGGTCAGGCCCTTGTCGGTGAGGAACGGGTCGTCGACGAAGGCGTGGACCGGCAGTAGCTCGATCGCGGTGACGCCGAGGTTGGTCAGGTACTCGATGCTGGCGGGGTGCGCGACCCCTGACCAGGTGCCTCGCAGCTCCTCGGGTATCGCTTCATTACACTTGGTGAAGCCCTTGACGTGCATCTCGTAGATGACGGTTTCTTCCCACGGGGTGTTGGGGTGGCGGTCGCCCTCCCAATCGGAGTCCCAGTGGGCGACGACGCCCTTGGGCATGAAGGCGTCGTTCGGGCGTTCGTCCATCTCCGTGTCGCCGCCGGATTCCTGGTTGTGGGAAAACACGGCGGGATTCCAGTCGACGGTGCCGGAGATGGCGCGAGCGTAAGGGTCGAGCACCAGCTTGTGCGGGTTGAACCGCAGGCCGCGGGCGGGATCCCACGGGCCGTCGAAACGGTATCCGTAGCGGGTGCCGGGGTGAACGCCGGGCACGTAAACATGCCAGGTATCGTGGTTGCGTTCCGACAACGGCACGGTCGCCGACGGGTGATCGTCGTCAGTGTCAAAGATACAAAGTGTCACTCCGGTCGCGTTGCGGGAGTAGACGGCGAAGTTGGTTCCCTCGCCATCCCACGTCGCGCCGAGCGGCATGGGGCGACCCGGACGTGGCGCCCCGTATGTTGTTCGCTGGCTCATGGATGGTTCCTCATGCGCGAACCTGTTGCCGGGCTCCTGTGCGCGAGCCCCGGGTTTCAGGCGGGCTGCTGCCGATCGCGAATGAGGTCATCTTCGTCCTCGACAAGATGTACTTCGATGAGCTCGAATCGTTCGGTGTCGTCCAGGTGCCGTTCCTCAACGAGTTGCACGGCTTCCGCCGCGGTGTCAGCCTCGAGTGTTTCGGTGTGATCCTGGCCGTCCGTCTGGTACCGGACGATGTATGTGTACATGTTGGGCTCCCCGCTGAATGGCTGGCATTCTGCGTCGGGTTGGGGTGCAATGGTGCAGAAATTCGGGTCAGGCCGCCTCGTCGTTTGTCGTGGCGGTTCGTACAGTTTACGACGGATCACGACTCGGCAGTGCCGCGAAGTGTGTCCAGCGCTTGCTGGATCCGGCCGGTACCCTCGTCGAACACGGGGATCATGCTGGCCATGTGGGAGAAATCGAAGCTGCGGATCGCGTCGTAGGCGGCGGTGATCGCGGTATCGATGAGTTTCGCGCCCTCTCGGTAGTTCTCGACGACAGGCTCGCCCCACGCCGGCACGTCATTCTCGGCCAGCCAGGCGTCAATTTCCTCGGTGATCGCCTCGATCCGGTTGGATTCCGACCGCAGCGCGAGGATGTTGCGCGATTTCTCGGTGACCATGCCGTTCACGGCATCCGCCGATGCGTACAACGCCACCAGCCGAGGCTCCATGAACGCCTTGAACTCCCCGGAATCCTCACCACCGAGGGTAGGCATGCCGATTGGGGAGAGGGCGACCCCGATCATGGTCAACACCATCAGCAGGATCAGCACAGCACCGGTTACGCGCATCGATTTCATCTGTCCAGCAACTCCCGTTCAGGCAGGCAGGATTCCGCGTGGCATCCTCCGTGCACGAACGGAATGTACGACAATTCCGGCAGCGCTCCGCGTTGTGACCGAGAAGGGATGCCTGAATGACCGTGACGCACATTTCGTTCGAACCGGACGCCCCGCCACCATCGCCGGTATTGATCGAGCGGGTCGAGCCTTCGGTCGATTGTGGCCGGTATCCGGTCAAGCGCGAAGTCGGCGATGTGCTCGATGTGACCGCCGACATTTTTCGCGAGGGACACGACAAGCTCGCCGCGGTGGTGCGGTACCGACCATGGGACGAGACGTCGTGGTCCGAGGTGCCGATGCGATTCATCGACAATGATCGATGGGGCGCATCGTTCCCGTTGCCGAGAAACACCCGGTACATCTATCAGGTCGAGGCGTTCCCCGACACGTTCGAGACGTGGCGGGACGAGATCATCAAGAAGCGCGACGCCGGGCTCGACGTGCCGGTTGAGATTCGCGAGGGTGAAATCCTTTTCGAGGAGATGGCCTCCCGCGCCGAAGGTGAGGATCGTCGCCTCTTGCGCGAAGCAGCGGCTGCTGCGGCGACGGCGGCCAGCCAGGGAGAGGCACTCGACCGGCTGCTCGCGCCGGAGGTGGTGGCCGCGGCGCACCGGAACCGCTCCCGCGCGGGGGCGGTGCGCTCCGGGGAGTACATGGTCACGGTGGATCGTGTGCGGGCTCGCTACGCCTCCTGGTACGAGATGTTTCCTCGTTC
>CBFGRG010000048.1:0-11767 GCA_965651105.1 uncultured bacterium
GGCAGATGCAGGCTATTCCTCAGGCGCTCGGTCCGCTTCGCCCTGGGCCTCCTCCATGGCGAAGATGGTGGGTCGCGGCAGCGTCATCATCCGGGCGGCGCCAGCGAACTCCACAATTTCGGACGGCTGCATCCCCAGTGCCTCGCTGAGGCGCCGGGCGACATGCGGGCGTGGGCCGGACTTGCCCAGCTCGATCTGAGAAACGGTCACCCGTGCCACCCCGGCACGGTCCGCCAATGCCTGCTGCGACAGTCGTCGCTCTTGCCGCGCTTCCCGGAGCGTCAGCATCGTACTTCTCTCCCTCTTCCCTCCCAGGTGCTCGCCGGTCTGCGGGGTACACGGGGTACCGGCGAACCGAGCCTGCGGTGGACTCGCCCCACACAGAATGTAGGCCGGAGCCAGCGGGGTTGCACAGGTGACCGTACGCCTTTTTCTGAAGCGAAGATGAAATTGCCCGACCGTACAGACTGTACAACCGGGTTTTGGTCGATTTCACAGCGAATGTTGTCGCATGCGGCGATGCCATGGCGCCTTTCATCCTGCTACCATGCCCCGGTGATAACGTGCCGGCCCGGTGCCCCGGGCAACGGAATGGAGACGTGAAGGCAATGGCGGATCCGCGAATGGTGAAGTGGGCGAAGGCGCTCACCGGGTATTCGGTCGAAGTGCAGCCGGGGCAGGTGGTGGCGATCAGGGGCGAACAGCCCGCCGAACCGCTGCTGCGGGAAATCTATCGGGAGGTGGTTGAGCGCGGCGGCCATCCCGTGCCGTGGATGCCGCTCTCCGGCACCGGGGCCACGATGCTGATGCATGGCTCGGACGCGCAGCTCGAGCACATCTCGCCGATCGAGCGATTCATGCGCGAGGAGGCGGATGTCGTCATCAACGTGATGGCGGCATCCAACACCCGGGACATGGCGGGCGTCGATCCCGCCCGCCAGGCGGTGTTCCAGAAGGCTCGTCGGCCACTGTTCGAGCGCTTCATGGCCCGCGCGGCGTCCGGCGAGATGGACTGGACGCTGACGCTCTTCCCGACCGATGCCTACGCCCAGGATGCCGACATGGACACCGAGGCGTACACCGAGTTCGTGCTGGCGGCCTGCAAGCTCGATCGCGACGACCCGGTACAGGCCTGGCTGGACCTGAAGGACGAGCAGCAGCGCCTGATCGACTGGCTGGACGGCAGGAAGGAGGTCCACCTGACCGGGCCGGATATCGACCTGACGCTTTCCATTGAAGGGCGGACCTGGATCAACAGCGACGGCAAGCGGAACTTCCCCAGCGGCGAGATCTTCACCGGGCCGGTCGAGGATTCGGTCAACGGCACGATCCGGTTCAGCTACCCGGTTGTCACGGCGGGGCGGGAGATCGACGACATCCGGCTTCGCTTCGAGGATGGCAAGGTGGTCGAGGCGTCGGCGGAGAAGAACGAGGCCTACCTGCTCCAGCAGCTCGATGCCGACGCCGGGGCGCGGTCCCTGGGCGAGTTCGCCTTCGGGACGAACTTCGATATCCAGCAGTTCACGAAGAACATCCTGTTCGACGAAAAGATCGGCGGCACGGTGCACGTGGCGCTTGGCGCGGGGTACCCGGAGACGGGATCGACAAACCAGAGCGCGATCCACTGGGACATGATCGCCGACCTGCGGAAGGGCGGGCTGGTGACGGTCGATGGCGACCCATTCCTGCGGGACGGCCAGTTCGTGGTGTAGGGACGATCAGGGTCCGTCGTGGTGGCGATCCGAGCCGGGATGCGTAGACTCGGGCCGAGGTGCCCGAGTGCGTTCGATGGTGATCACGACGAACCTGCGCACCTGGGCGCAGGTCTGCGAATGTCCGGACTCGCTCGACGGCGTCGATTGCGTGCCGTTCCTGTTATCTGTGCGCCTTGAAGGGCCGATCAACCGTGATCCATGTCGCCGAGCGCGGATTCGTCACTGGATCGTGCCTGGGTTCTGGATGCGACGAACCGTGCCGTCGGCGCCGCCTTCGAGCAGGCCCTCGCTGAAGGTGCGCGCGTCGGGGTCGTTGGCGCGGCCCCCCGGGGGCAGCGGCACTTCGCCGTGGCGCAGCGGGTCATCGGTCGCTTCCATCCATGCGGCCAGCCGGGCGAGCAGGTTGTCGCGGATCTCGCGATGGGGCGGCGAATCGGCCAGGTTCACCCGCTGCTGAGGATCGAGGATGGTGTCGTACAGCGCGAGCTCCGGCAATTCGACCTCGGCGTAGCCAGCCTCCAGCACGACGTCGCGGCTGGGGCTGTCATCGAGGTTCGGCAGCACCGGCGTCCGGCGGCCGCCGAAGCGGCGGATCAGCGCCCACCGGTCGGTGCGCAGCAGTCGCTGCGGCTCGTAGGCGGCGTGATAGGTGATCTCACCGAAGAGCTCGTCGCGAACCGTGTCAGCCTCGCCACGCAGCAGCGGCAGCAGCGAGCGACCCTCCAGCCAGTCCGGCGGTTCGACGCCGGCGATCTCGCAGAGCGTCGGGTAGATGTCGACCTGCGAGACGAGCGCGTCGAGCACCCGGCCGCCGTCGATGCCGTTCGGCCCGCGCATGATCAGCAGCACGCCGGTGCCACGATCGGTGAGCGTGCACTTCGCCCATGGAAAGGCGATACCGTGATCGGTCGTGGCGATCACGAGCGTGTTGTCGGCCAGGCCCGCCTCGTCGAGCGCGTCGAGGATCGCGCCGTAGGCATCGTCGAGGATCGAGAGCGACGCCTGGAAGTCGGCCATGTCACCGCGAGTGGCTTCGGTGTCCGGCAGGGCCGCTGGCGGGGCGAGCCAGCGCCCGGCATCGGCCGGCGCGGCTGGGAATGGCCGGTGCGTCTCGAAGAACCCGGCGTCGAGAAAGAAGGGGCGATCGGGGTGGCTCGCCGCCTGGCGGATGGTATCCACCGCCGCGGTGACGGTGGCTGCGGTGCGCTCGTGGGCCGCCGGGTGGACCGTGGTATAGCCGAGCTCGCGTGGGTCGCCCTGGGTGACATGCTGCGCGCCGGCGAGCACGGTGTCGTATCCCGCGTCGCGGAGGGTGGACGCAAAGTGGCGTTCGGGATGGTTCAGCGTGAAGCCACGGTGGGCGAGGCCGAGCATGCCGGTCTGGTGTGGCCACTGGCCGGTGAGCAGGCTGGCGCGGCTGGGCGAGCAGGTCGGCGCGGCGCTGAAGGCGCGGCGGAAGGTCACGCCCTGTTCGGCGAGGCGCTGGAGGTTGGGCGAGCGGACCCCGGCGCCGTATGGCTCGATGGTGCGCCCGGTGTCGTGCGAGTGCAGGTAGATGATGTTCGGTCGGGTCATGCGGCCTCCTCATGACGAGCAGTCATCCGCCGGCATCGTGCGTCAGGGGCGGTCGAGCGTCAATGTCGCCGTGCGGCCGCGAATGGTGTCCATCTGGCGCAAGGCGGGCGCGAAGCTGAACGCAACGATTGTTGCGATGTAGATCGCGGCGACGGCAGCGATGAAGAGCTGGACACCGATCAGCTCGATCGCGTAACCGCCGATGAGCTGCCCGAGCGGGATCGCCACGAAGGCGATCGCGGTGGTGGTGCCGAAGACGCGAGCGCGGTAGGGCATCGGCACGAGCTCCTGCCGGATCGACATCAGGATCGGGTTGATCGGGCTGCCGATGATGCCCATCAGGAACATCGCCGCGAGCGCGAGCGGGTAGGGCGGGATCGCGGCGAGGGCGAGATAGCCGAGGCCGACGGCGAGGAAGCCGGTCACGAACACGCGGCGGCGGGAGAAACGTGTCGGCATCGCGCTGAAGAGGATGGTGCCCAACACCGCGCCGGCGCCGTGGCTGCTGAGCAACAGCCCGACCTTCGCCGCCGCGCCGTAGTTCTCCGACACCAGTGCCGGCAGGGTCACCGTCGTCAGCGGCGCGTCGAGGAAGTTCATCAGGCCGACGATGCAGGCCAGCCAGAGCATCAGCGGGCGCTGGCGGATGAACCGGAAGCCGAAGAGAGTGTTCTGCCAGAACGATCCCGATTCTTCGCCGGTCGCCTCGGGAGCGTCGACGACGGGGATGAAGGCGATCGTCAGCAGCGCCGAGAGCCCGAAGACGACGGCGTTGACCCAGAGGACGTTGCTGGTGCCGACGATCGCGATCAGGAAGCCGGCTACAGCCGGACCGATGAAGACCGAGAGGCGGCGCGATCCCTGAAAGAAGGCGTTGACGCGGTCGAGTCCGATGCCGGCCTCGGCGGCCAGCTCCGGCACCATCGCGTCCTTGGCGGTCGCGCCGGGACCGTCGAAGAAGGCGCCGAGGATGACCAGCACCACCAGCCACTCGAACGTGAGATGACCCGCCGCGTGGAGGATGGGGATGCCCATCACGGAGATGCCGCTGAGCAGGTCGGAGGTGACGCTGGCGGTGCGAAAGCCGATCCGGTCGACGACCTGGCCGCCAAGGAAGGTCGCGATGACGCGGGGGAGGAAGGTGAAGAAGCCGATCAGGCCCATCTGCGCGTAGCTGCCGGTCAGCTCGAGCACGAACCACGGGATGGCGACCATCGCGATCGCCTCGGCTATGAAGGAGAGCGTGTTGGCCGCCAGCAGCGCGAAGATCGGCGCGCGTGACCGGTTCATGCCTCGTCACCGGGGAAGCGGTAGGAGACGGTGGCGAACGACATGATCGTTCCCTCCGGGTCGTCGGCCGGCGCGTCGTCCGGCCCGCCCCAGTACTCGGCAATCAGGTCGCTTAATCGAGCGTTGAACTCCTTGAGTCGGTCGGAAGAGAGCCGGGCCCGGCGCCCCTCCCAGTTGACGCCCTGATCGGGCCAGAGGCGGAGGCTGGCGACGAGCTCTTGTGTAACGGAGTCGAACATCGCCCCGGAAAGGGTCTCCGAGTCATCCGGACCGAGGCGGAATCCATAGAGGTGAGCGGTGGCGCGGTAGTACTTCTCGACGTTGCCGCCGCTGATGCGCTGCTCGACCAGGCGGATGAGGCCGACGTCGAGCAGGGCGCGGACGTGGTGGAGCACCTTCGCGCCGGACTCCCCGAGAGCGGCAGCGAGCTGCTGGTTGGTGGCGGCGCGGTCGGCGAGGATGTGGACGATACGGATACGCAGCGGGTCGGCAAATGCCTTGAGCTGGCGGGGATCGGAGACAACCTGGAAGGGAACGGGCTCGAATGCGGAGTCGGGCTCGGAATCAGTGTTTTGCATTGCTGGCTCCCCATGTGGTGGTAAGGTGAAGCGTACCGATTGGGAAATACTAATCGTCAGGGTGGTGCGATGCAAGGGCATCCGAGTCGCGTCGTTAGCCACCACCCTCACGGACGGTCACCCTGGGGCCGTTGATCGCGTGTCGATGTTCACAAGCCACCCGGGCACGTCGGACCGGGCCTGCGTGCGATGCAAGGGCATCCGAGTCGCGTCGTTAGCCACCCTCACGGACGGTCCGTTGATCGCACGTCGATGTTCACAAGCCACCCGGGCACGTCGGACCGGGCCTGCGGGCGAGGCATTCGGCCACCGGTCCGGGTACCCTTGTTCGAGCGTTGACTGACCATTCTCCCGGAGGAGCCGATGCCCGCGGAGCTCACCCCCGCCCAGGACCTGCTGGCCGATCTCGCCGCCGACCTCGACGACATCGGCGCGATTCTCGTTCCCGGTGGCGCGGCGCTTGTCGAGGAGCTGGCGATGCTGCATCCCGGCGCGAAGTTGCACTGGCTGCCGATCGATGCCCGCGAGCTTCCCCTGCGGGAGGGGAATATCGTCGTTCACGACGACATTGCCGATCCGGGGCTGGACGAACGATCGATCGACCTCGTCGTGATCGAGGCGACGGGCGACCGGGACCTCGTCCGTCGCTGGCTGGCGCTGGCGCGGAACGTGGCGCGGGCGAACGGCATCGTGCTCATTGCCGGGGCGAACGACGCCGGGATCAAGAGCGCGATCGGCGATGCGCGCGAGGCGATCGGGCTGTCGGTGGTCGAAGACTTCCGCCGTCGCAACCGGGTGGCCCACATCGCGGCGCCGCCGGTGCCGCCGCCGGCCCCCGACTGGCTGGAGGAGCCGGGCATCGCGCCGGGATCGTGGGCGCGGTTCGCCGTCGCCGAAGGTGGTGTCGATCTCGTCTTCGAGACGCTGCCGGGCGTTTTTTCGGCCGACAGGCTCGACGAGGGGACGCGACTGTTGCTGGAGCATCTCGACGTGCCTCCAGGGTCGTCGGTGCTCGATGTCGGTTGCGGTGCCGGCGTGATCGGCGTCGTGGCCGGTCGGCGCGGGGCCGGATCGATCACGATGACCGATGTCAACCTGCTGGCCGTCGCGGCGGCCCGGCGCAACGCGGCCCTGGCGGCGGGGCCGGTCGAGGTCGTGGCGGGAGACGTCTATGGTGCGGTGAGCGAGCGGCGGTTCGACCTGATCGTCAGCAACCCGCCGTTTCACCAGGGCAAGGTGGTCGACTACGACATGCCGCATCGCCTCATCGCCGGTGCCGGCGAGCACCTGACGCCTGGGGGACGATTGGTGCTGGTCGCCAACGCCTTCCTTCCGTATGACCGGCTGATGCGGGAACACCTCGGAGAGGTCGAAACGATCGCCGCGACGCGGCAGTACCGGGTGCTGGCGTCGACGGTGTGATATCGGGGTTACGCACCCCGTAGCGCCGCCCCTGTGGCGGCTGTTCGTCGCGGACCGCCACGACTGGCGAATCCCGCCGTGATACCCCGGTTTCCGTATCACGCCCCGAGGGCGCGGGCGAGGCGGGCGATGCCCTCGTCGATGTGCTCGGTGGGGGTGCCGGCGAACCCGATCAGGAGGTGCGGCTCGTCCGGTGGCGTGATGTAGCAGGGGCCCGCCCCGACGACGACCACACCGTGATCGGCCGCCCGCTGGACGATCTCCGCCTCCGGGCGGGACGAGTGGACCCGCACCAGCAGGTGCAATCCGGCGGGAGCCGATTCGTGGTCGAGGCTGACAAGGCCGGCCAGGTGGCGCTCGATCGCCTCGATCGTCGCGGCATGGCGGGTGGCGTAGAGGCGGCGCATCCGGGCCAGGTGCCGCTCGAAGTGCCCCTCGCCGATCATCGCCGCCACGGTCGCCTGCGCGAGCGTGGACGGGTGCCAGTCGATTGCCGCCCGGACGCGACGGTACGGCGTCACAAGGTCTCGCGGCAGGACCGCATAGCCGAGCCGCAGCGCCGGGAAGAGCACCTTGGAGAAGCTGCCGGTGTAGATCACGTTGTCAACGCCGTGACGCTCCCGGGCGAGCCCGGCCAGCGCCGGCACCGGACGGGCGTCGTATCGAAGCTCGCCGTCGTAGTCGTCTTCGACGATCACGGTGCCCGTCGTGTCGGACCAGGCGAGCAGATCCAGGCGCCGGTTGAGCGGCAGGATCGCGCCGGTCGGGTACTGGTGCGATGGCGTGGTGTAAATCAGCTTCGGCGGCGTACCGTCGCGTGGCAGTGACTTCGGGTTCAAGCCGTTCGCGTCCACCGGGAGCGGGACCACCTCCGCCCCGGCCGCAACCATCAGCTTGCGCACGCGCCGGTAGCTCGGATCCTCGATCCCCACCGGATCGCCGGGGTCGACAAGCAGGCGGATCGTGACGTCCATCGACTGCTGCACGCCGCTGGTGATCACGATCTGGTCGGCGGTGCAGCGCAAGCCGCGTGACCGGGCGAGATAGGCGGCGATCTCCTCCCGCAGTGACAGCAGGCCAGCCGGATTGGTGTAGGACCGCGTCGCGATCGACTGGTCGCGGGCTGCCCGGCCGATCAGTCGCTGCCAGACGGTCCACGGGAACGCATCGAGCGCTGGCATCCCGGTCATGAAGCGAATCTCGTCGCCCGTGACGCGCTGGGCGACGATCTCGTCCGGCGAGGAGGGCAGCCGGCGCGACCAGGCGGACAATCGCCGTTCGACCGGGCGTGAGGGTGGCGAATCGCCGTTTTCCGTCTCGCGCAGCTGGACATGGTCGGCGACGTAGGTGCCGGACCCTCGCCGGCCGGCGACATAGCCCTCGGCAGCCAGGCGCGCATAGGCGTCATCGACGGTGAAGCGGGCGACGCCGAGCTGGCGGGCGAGCTCGCGTGTCGAAGGCAGGCGAGCGCCGGCTGGCAGCTCGCTGCCGACGATGGCACGGCGAAGCTCGTGGTAGATCTGGTGCGAGAGCGGCACCGGCGACTCGCGATCGAGCGGGATCATCACATCCATGCGGCGCCCTCCAGTACGAAAGTGGACTGGGAAAACACGAATGAAGTGGCACTGGCACCATACCACTTCCGCCGTCATACTCGGAAGAGGCAATCGGGCCAGTCAATACGGACGGTGCTGACCCGATTGCCTGCGCGATGTTTTCGATCCTTACCGCAAGGTGGCACGCCGTCGTGATTTCCACCTCCCTCCATCGTGATTGCGTGGGCCTGATGCCGCGCCGGTCGGATGCTCCCCGCCGGCCGGCATGCCCTGCGCGCGTGGCGCTTGCCGAATGGTGGCAAGCGATGACCGCCTCGGCTCGTCGGGTGTGGTGCCTGCCCGAGCTCGGCGGATGTGACGAAGAGCTGATCGACACCCGGATGTCAGGCGACCGGGGTATCGCGGAGCGGTGATCGTGTGAGACGATGGTGAGGTCCGCCGCAACCAGCCGCGGGCGGGACCGCACCGATTCGTCACCGCTCGACAGGACCCCACCCCGATGCCGACCTCCGCGACCCTGCTCGCCTTCGCCGCCGCCGCGCTGGCGCTGGTGGTGATTCCGGGACCCAACCTGATCTACATCATCACCCGGGGCATCCAGCAGGGTCGCCGGGCGGCGGTCATGTCCTCGCTTGGCGTGCAGGCGGGCATGGTCGTCCACATCCTGCTGGCCGCGTTCGGCCTGAGCGCGCTGGTCGCGCGTTCGCCGGTGCTGTACGACGTGATCCGTTACGCCGGCGCGGGCTACCTGATCTGGATCGGCGTGGCGCTGCTTCGGAAGCGGCGCGTGGAGGTCGACGAGGTGTCGACGCTGCGACCGGCGTCGATGCGGCGACTCTTCCTGCACGGATTCGCGATCAACATGCTCAACCCGAAGGTGATCCTGTTCGTGCTGGCGCTGCTGCCGCAGTTCGTCGATCCCGCGCGGGGCTCGACGGCGGGGCAGATGCTGGTGCTTGGCGCGGTGTTCATTGGCGTGGCGCTGGTCAGCGACACAACGTTTGCGCTGGCGAGCGGGTCACTCGGGGCCTGGCTGAAGGGTCACCCGGATTCGGCGCGGCATCGGGATCGGGCGTCGGGGATCGTCTATCTCCTGCTCGGGCTGGTGGTCGCCCTGACGGGGTCCGGCTCGGCGAAGGCGGGGTAGTCGTACGGGACGCGTACCGGGGAAAATCCCGCGCACTCCACTTCAATGTCACTCCGAACCGGCGAGGCGCCTTGCGCCGAGACGAGGCGAGGAGTGACGACATTTCATGTCGTCTCTTGAGGCCGTCACGAGGGCAGTCCTTACCCGATATCTGTCGGGGTGTCGTTGCGGTCGTTGCGATCGAGCCCGGTGTCGTCCCACGAGGCGGGGTCCTCGGCGGGCTCGATGTGCGTGAACACGGTCGCGCGCGGCAGCCGATCGAGGATGTCGTGCTCGATCCGGTCGGCGAGATCGTGGGCCGCATCGACCGTCCACGACCCCGGCACGAGAATGTGCATCGACACGAATTGACGGGCGCCCGCTCGTCGGGTGCGCAGCGCGTGCGTCTGCACCGGCAGCTCCGCCTGGTAATGATCGATCACCGCCTGGACCTCGGCCATTTCCTCCTCGGGAATGGCGGTGTCCAGCAGCCCCAGCATCGACTCCCGCAGCAGGTTGTACGCGGTCCAGATGATATTGACAGCGACGGCGATCGCGATGATCGGGTCCAACCGATGCCAGCCGGTGAGACTCACAGCGAGCACGGCGGTGAGCACGCCGGCAGAGGTGACCACGTCGGTCATCAGGTGCCGCGCATCGGCGTCGAGCGTGATCGAGCGGTACTCGCGGCCGGCGCGACGGAGGATGCGAGAAACCACGAGGTTGATGACCGACGCCACCGAGGCGACGGCGAGACCCCAGCCGACCTGCTCCAGCGGCTCGGGTTCGAGCAGCCGGGGGATCGCATTGAGCAGGATGCTGCCCGCCGCGACGAGGATGAGCGCTCCCTCCAGCGCGCTGGAGAAGTACTCGGCCTTGGTGTGGCCGTAGGCGTGCTCGGGGTCGGGGTCCTTCCGAGCGACGTGCAGGGTGATCAACGCGACGATCGCCGCGGCGAGGTTGACGACCGACTCCATCGCGTCCGAGAGCAGGCCAACCGAGCCGGTGAGCAGCCAGGCGCCGGTCTTGAGGGAGATGGTGACCACCGCCGCGGCGATGGCGAGCCATGCGTAGCGGATGACCGGCGGCCATCGGGTCCAGAACATCGGTGGGTGCCTCGAGCAGGGCGTGCCGGCAGCGCTGTTTAGCCCCGGCTAATGAAAATCCGAAGAAAACGGCGGAGTTGTCGCGGTGTCGTGCCGCTGGGGACGGTTCATGGCGATAATTCGCTCATGAAATGTGACGACAGCACTATACCACTGTTGTTCGTGTCACCGTGTGACAGTGAATTGACGACGGCTATTGGCACGCATGGTGCGAGGCGAACGCCCATGCCGCCACCCTACCGGGCGTTTTTCTCGTGTGGCGGTGAAGCTGGAAGGACAGTGACGATGGTCTATCGCAACGGAACGATACGGCGATGGCGCGCCGCGATCGCGCTCGGACTGGTGAGCCTGCTGGCGCTCGCGATGGCTCCGGCCGCCCTGGCGCAGGATGCGTCGCCAGCCGCAGGCGTGGATGGGATCGAGGTCTCGGTGATGGATGCCGACGGCAACGAGCTTGGCGTGCTCACCTTCACACCGGTCGGTGATCTCGGCATGGTACGGATCACCGGTGAGCTGACCGGCCTGGAGCCAGGCGAGCATGGCTTCCATATCCATGAATTCGGAATCTGCGATCCAACTGGCGACGAGCCGTTCTCGTCGGCTGGCGGGCATTTCAACCCGACCGGTGCGATGCACGGACCGGGCCCCGAGGGCATGGAGACGATGGACATGGCGAGCCCGATGGCGATGGGCGAATCCCATGCCGGTGACCTTGGCAACATCACGGTCGAGGACGACGGAACCGTGTTCATCACCGTCACGACCGATCAGGTCTCGCTCGAGCCGGGTGCGGAGAACTCGCTGGCCGATGCCGATGGCAGCGCCATACTCGTGCATGGGGGCGCGGATGACTTCACCAGCCAGCCGTCCGGCGACAGCGGTCCGCGCATTGGTTGCGGGGTGATCTTCCCCGGCACCGGCGCGACGCCGGTCGCGGTGAACGCCGGTAGCTGATTTCACGCCATCGCCCGGGTGTGACGATTCGTGAGAGACGCGGGAGCCGGTCTGCCGGCTCTCGCGTTTGTGTCAATGACGACATTGACACGATATCGATACGCTCGCGGGTCAGTCCGTGCGCTCCTGCAAGCCGATTTGCACTATGGTCAAGGCAGAGATACGGCATCCTCGAACGAGGATTACACGCATGCGACGTGCGCCGCCGTCCCTTCCTGATGACCGCGGCCGCGCTCGCATCGAGAAAGCGAGTTGCTTCATGGTGACCCAACCGTTGCGTCGAGTGCGTCGAACCACCTACGACATTCCGCTGACCTTCGGCGTGCGCGACGCGCTCGACTACCTCGCGAACCTGCCGGCGTCGCCCGAGGCGCCCTACCTGACGGTGACGCTCGACTGGACCCCGGCCGGCGGCGCGCCGGGCCGGGAGCCCGCGCCCGGCTTG
>CBFGRG010000049.1:0-11752 GCA_965651105.1 uncultured bacterium
TCTACATCTCGACGCTATAACCTGGCAGGCAAGAGATTTCTCGACTCCGACCGCTGCGCGGACTCCGCTCGAAATGACAAATTCCTGGTTGGTTCTCAGGCTCCAGCGTTTCGCGCATTGAGAACCACCCGGATATCAAAATCCGGGTCTACCGGTCGGTATCGTTTGTAGGTGTTGCAAATCGCATGTTGGGGGCTGCGAGGCGCCCGGCCACGGAGGGCCGGGCCTACCCGCTTTTCCCGGGCGGGATGATGTCGAGCCGGGCCAAGCGATGGTGGACCCGCCAGCCGCCACCGACATCGACCTCCTTGCCACCCTGCCCCCTTGCGGCGAGGTCAATCACCGCATCGACACGATCGAGGCCCAGCTCGTCGACCTCCGCAAAGCGCAGGAGCCAATGCCGAACGACCCGCCGGCGCAACCCCTGCGGCGCGCCCTGCAACGACTCCCACAGCAGCGTCTCGCCATCCAGCGCGCGGTCGAGGAACAGAAGGGAGACGTTGTCGAGCGCCTGGTCATCCTCGTGGGCGATGTCCGCCAGCGCCACGAGCCGGCCGGTCGAACCGGGCGCGATGTCTTCCATCAGCGGCAGCAGCTCATGGCGAACGCGGTTGCGGGTGAAATCCGGCTCGACGTTGGTGGGATCCTCGATCACCGGCATCTCCGAAACGTCGACAAGCTGCTGCAGCGCCTCTGGCGACTCGTGCAGGAAAGGCCGCACGATGCGCACCTGCGTCGCGGGGCCGAACCCCGGCTTCTGCATCCACGTCACCGCCAGCATGGAATCCGGCAGCATCCCCCGCAGCCCGGTCAGCCCCGAGCCGCGCAGGATGTGGAGCAGCACCGTCTCGGCCTGGTCGCCCCGGTGATGCCCCACCGCGATCGCGTCCGCCCCAACCTCCTCGACGACGCGCGTGAGCTGCTGATAGCGGAATCTCCTGGCGACATCCTCGACGCTCTGGCCCGGATGCGCCTTCCGCAGGCTCGCCTGTGCGGTCTTCAGCATGCACGGGACGCCGAGCTCGCGAACGACCGCCATCGCCCGCTCGGCAGCGGCGGCGGAGTCGGGCCGCAGGCGGTGATCGATATGCGCCGCCGTCACCCGGCACGCTCCCAGCCGATCGAGCTCCCGAAAGACCAGCAGCAGCGCCAGCGAATCCCGCCCCCCGGAGTAGCCGACGACGAGATGGGGAACCTGATCGGGGAAATGGTCCTTCAGGAACTGGCGCGCACGCTGAAGCAGCCCCGATTCCTTCAGGAACGAAGGTCGGGGCTGGCGTCGTGGCGTCTCGCTTGTCATGGTGCTGTTCCGGTTGGTGCCGACGGGTGGATTCGAACCACCGACCGAAGGCTTATGAGTCCTTTGCTCTGCCACTGAGCTACGTCGGCGCACGCAACGACGGCTATCGTACCAAAGCCACCACACGGCGTCAAACTGAGTCGAACACGCTCCGGCAGTACGCTACACTCGACATGAACGGACACTCGTTCCCCTGCCCAACCGCCGCGAATCGACCCCGAGGCTCATCTCAGCGATGCAAACCGAGACCCATCCCCTGCTTGCCGACCTGAACGACGACCAGCAGCGCGCCGTGACCACCACGTCCGGGCCGGTGCTCGTCGTGGCCGGTCCGGGTTCGGGCAAGACCCGGGTGCTCACCAACCGCATCGCCTGGCTGATCGACGAGGAGAACGTCCTCCCCGAGAACATTCTCGCCGTCACCTTCACCAACAAGGCGGCGAACGAGATGCGCGAGCGCATCCGCCGGCTCGTCAGCGGCAGCGCCGCCGATGGGCTGGTCATGGGCACGTTCCACTCGCTGGGCGTCCGCATCCTGCGGCAGAATCCGTACCGGGCGGAGACGGCGATCAACCTGAAGCAGAATTTCGTCATCTACGACACGGCAGACCAGCTCGACGTCGTCAAGGAATCGATCGTCCACGAGCGGATGGACCCGAAGCAAATCCAGCCGCGCCGGATCCTCAGCGCGATTTCCAGCGCGAAATCGGTAATGAAGATGCCGGACGACGTCGTTCGCGAGGCGATGTCCTACGACGACGAGATCGTGGCGCGGGTCTACACCGAATACGAGCGGCGTTTGCGCGACCTGAATGCGGTCGATTTCGACGACCTGCTGACGCTGCCCCTGCGCCTCTTCGACGAGGACCCGCAACTGCTGGAGAAGTACCAGACGCAGTTCCGGCACATCCTGGTCGATGAGTACCAGGACACCAACCGCGTCCAGTACGTGATGGTGACGGCGCTGGCCGACATGTGGCGAAACCTCTTCGTCGTCGGCGACCCCGACCAGTCGATCTACGCCTGGCGCAATGCCGATATCACCAACATCCTCAACTTCAAGGATGATTACCCGGACGCGAAGCAGATCAACCTTGAGCTCAACTACCGCTCCAGCGGCTACATCGTGCAGGCGGCAGACCGGCTGATCCGCGAGAACACCGACCGCATCGAGCGGCCGATCCGGACGACGAACCCCGACGGCGAGAAGATCGCGCTGCGGGAGCTCTCCGACCAAAACCACGAGGCGAGCTTCATCGTCGACGAGATCCGACGGCTGACGCAGCGAGGTCTCGCTCACCCCGAGCAAATCGCGGTGATGTACCGCACCACGGCGCAGTCCCGCGTGCTGGAGGAGGCGTTCCGCCGTTCCGAGGTGCCCTACCGCATCATCGGCGGCGTCCGCTTCTACGAGCGCAAGGAGGTCAAGGACATCCTCGCGTTCTTCAAGCTGCTCTACAACCCCGCCGACCGCCTCAGCCTCGAACGCATCATCGACAACACACCGCTGGGCAAGGGATTCGGCCCGAAGGCGCTCGAAACGCTGATGCAGTGGTCCAGCGATCATGACGCCACGGCGGTCGACGGCCTGATCGCGCTGGCGCCATCGGTCCAGACGAGCATGCGGCACGACTCGCCACCGCAAATCAGCGGGTCGGCCCGGAAGGGGGCGGAGCGGATCGGCGCGACGATGGCGATCCTGCGCGAGCGTGCGAAGACCTCGACGCTGAGCGAGCTGTTCGATGACGTCGTCGAGGTGAGCGAATACCGCGAACAGTACAAGCAAGGATCCGAGGAAGATTTGCAGCGCTGGGCGAACGTCCAGGAGCTTCGCACCGACATGGAACGATACGACACGCTCGACCCGGACGACGCACTGCGCACCTACCTCGAATCGGTCTCGCTTGTCGCCGATGTCGACGCGATGGACGACAACGAAACCGGCATGGTGACCTTGATCACGCTGCACTCGGCCAAGGGTCTCGAGTTCCCGGTCGTCTTCATCGCCGGCGTCGAGGAGGGCCTGCTCCCGATCAGCCGGGCCGTCGATATCGAGGCGTTCGACCACCAGCCGATGGAGGAAGAGCGGCGCCTGTTCTACGTCGGTGTCACCCGCGCCAAGCAGCTGCTCTATCTCACGTGCGCGACCTCGCGGATGTCCTACGGCCGCTACGGCATGAACGAGCCGTCCCGATTCCTCGATGGCATTCCCGCCGAGGCGATGAAATCGGTCACACGCCGCGACGCGATGGGAAGCTCACGAAGCGGACGCCTCAGCGGCTATCGAGGTGGCGCGCTGGCCGGCCGCGTGCAGGGCAGCGTGTCGTTCGACCCGCCCGCACCGCCGCCCGAGCCGGTGGTTGTCCCTGACTTCGAAGTGGCGCAGAAGGTCTTCCACCCGAAATTCGGCACCGGCGTGGTGTCCGAGGTGATCAAGCTCAAAAACGACCAGGAAGTGGCCGTCGAGTTCATGCGCCACGGCAAGAAGCGCCTGATGGCGAGCCTGGCCCGGCTCGAGATCGTCGAGGACGACGAGTGAGCGCTCGAGACGGCCATATCCGCCAGATGCTCGAAGGGCGGGAGCGCGCCGTGCTGAGCCCGCACGCCTGCTTCAGCGATGCGGCGACACGGCAGAAGCCGGAGCCGGAGTCGCCGGTACGGACCGCGTTTCAACGCGACCGCGACCGGATCATCCACAGCAAGAGCTTCCGGCGGCTGATGCACAAGACCCAGGTCTTCATCGCGCCCGGCGGCGATCACTACCGCACCCGCCTGACGCACACGCTGGAAGTGGCCCAGCTCGCCCGCACGGTTGGCCGCGCGCTCCGTCTGAACGAAGACCTGATCGAGGCGATCGGCATGGGTCACGATCTCGGGCACACGCCGTTCGGGCATGCCGGCGAGCGCGCGCTGGCCGAGGTCTTCCCGAACTTCCGCCACAACGAGCAGAGTCTGCGCGTCGTCGACGTGCTGGAAAAGGACGGGGCGGGTCTCAACCTGACCAACGCGGTCCGCGATGGCATCCTGCGCCACTCCAAGCCGCGTGAGGCGATCGAGGGGGCCGTTTCGGGCCAGCCTTCGACGCTCGAAGGCAAGGTGATCAAGGTTGTCGACAGCATCGCCTACATGAACCATGACCTCGACGACGCGATTCGCGCCGGCATGCTGACCCCGGCCGATATCCCGCCGGAAGTCAACGATGCGCTGGGGACGTCGCACGCCTCGCGCATCAACACGCTGATCGTCGACCTGATCGACAACTCCCGCATCGACGCCGAGGAGCCGACCATCGCGATGTCGGAGGCACGGCGAGAGGTCGCGAACGGCCTGCGGCGCTTCCTGTTCGAGCGTGTCTACGATCCGATCAACCAGCTCGAACAAACGAAGCAGGCCGGTGAAATCGTCAAGCGGCTGTTCGGGTGGTATCTCGATCATCCGGAGGAGCTCCCCGAGACGATCCACCACCTGCCCGGCGAACCGCTGGAGCGCCGGGTCGCGGACGCCGTTGCTTCGATGACCGACCGCTACGCGATCGAGCTCAACGAGCGCATCGCCCCTCACCAGATTCTCGTCCCGTAATTCAGGGGGTTCGCATGGCCCAGGACGCTGTCGCCGAAATTCGGGATCGCATCGATATCGTTGATCTCGTGCAGGAGTATGTGCCGGACCTGAAACGCGCCGGTCGCAGCTACAAGGGGCTCTGCCCCTTCCACCAGGAGAAGACGCCGTCGTTCGTCGTCTTCCCGGACTCGCAGAACTTCCACTGCTTCGGCTGCGGCAAGGGTGGCGACCTGTTCACCTTCCACATGTTGATCGAGGGCGTCGAGTTCCGCGAGGCGCTCCGCGAGCTGGCCGTCAAGGCAGGCGTCGAGCTGCAACAGGGAGGCAGCGTCACCCCAAGGCACGACGAGCATCGGGAGAAGCTGGTCGCCATCAACGACCTCGCCGCCACGTTCTTCCACCATGTACTGACCAAGGCGCCGCAGGGCGAGGCCGGCCGGCAGATGCTGAAGGATCGCGGTCTTTCCGACGAGATGGTCGAGAAGTTTCGCCTTGGCTTCGCGCCGGATTCCTGGGACGCGCTGCTGAATTTCCTGGCGTCCCGAAACGTCGACATCGCGATGACCGAGGAGGCGGGGCTGATCCAGCCGCGCAAGTCTGGCGACGGCTACTACGACCGCTTCCGCAACCGATTCATGTTCCCGATTCGGAACCGGGATGGCGAGATCGTCGGGTTCGGCGGCCGCGCGATCGGCGACGGCATTCCGAAATACCTCAACAGCCCACAGACGACGCTCTTCGACAAGAGCTCGATCGTCTACGGCATCGACGTCGCGCGCGAGGCGATTCGGCGGACCGAAGAGGTCGTGATCGTCGAGGGGTACATGGACGCGATCGCGGCACATCAGTTTGGCTACGAGAACGTCGTCGCGGCGATGGGCACAGCCCTGACGGAGCAGCAGGTCGGGCTCGTGCGTCGCGGCGCGAAGCGGATCGTGATGGCCCTCGATGCCGACGCCGCCGGTCAGATGGCGACGCTGCGCGGGCTGGAGACGATGACCCAGTCGCTCGGCGATGATGAGGAGTCCCCACCCGACGCGTTCGGCATCGTTCGCATGGAACGCAAGCACAAGACCGAGATCGCCATCGCCCAGATGCCGGAGGGACAGGACCCGGACGACGTGGTCCGCGCCAACCCGGATGAGTGGGAAGGCCTGATCAAAACGGCGCGTCCGTTCCTCGACTTCACGATCGACCTGCTCACGAAGGATGTCGAGGGCAGCGACGCGCGCGGGAAGTCCGATGCAGTGCACCGCATCGCTCCCCTCTTCCGCCAGATCACCGACCGCGTTGTGCAGGCCCACTACGTCGGTGAGCTCTCGCGGCGCCTGCGACTCGACGAGCGGATGGTGCTGTCGGAAATCCGCCGCGCGAACATGGCCGGCCGCGAGCGGGCGATGCGCGAGGCGACCTCAGCAAAGTCGGTTGTCGACGGACGGTCGCGGGAGCGCACCAACGAGAACTACCTCGTCGCGTTGCTGCTGCGACATCACGCCCTTACCGGTGAGGTGTTGGAGATGGTTCCGCTCGACGACATCCATGACGCCCGGAACCGGGCGATCCTGGAGACCCTGAGGGAGGAGCACCTCGATGGCATGAGTGCCGAGGAGATTGTTGTCGCGCTCGACGACGAGGTTGCAGACCACGCCGAATACCTGCTCTCGTCACTGGAGGGCCGGCCCGAGCAGTTCCCGGGGCAGATCAAGAGCGAGGCCACGCAAATCCTTGCGAACATGGGGAAGGAGCGCTTCAGCTACCTCCTGCGTCAGCTGCAGGAACACCTGAGCGAGGCCGAGCGCGAGTCGGATCCCGACACGGTCCGCGAGCTCAAGATGCAGCTCGCCCAGCTCGCGGAGCGGCACCGCACCTTCTACCCGCCCGTCAGCCCCTACTTCAAGGACATGCGAAGCCCCGCGTCGTGACGCGTAGACCTGCGCCACGGTGTGCCCCGTGGCGGTGAGGCGGCATTGACCGCTACGGACCGCAGTTCCATCAAAGATCGGATGCGCGGTCAAATCGCCGCTACGGCATGTCGAATCGTGGCGACCAGCATGTCGTCGTCTTCGGGAGCGATGGTTCGGAGCTCGATCAGCACCCGGCCCTCATCGATGCGACCAAAGACCGGCGTGTCAGGTGCGGTTCGCAGGCGCCTGGCAAGCGCATCCGGGTCGTCACCTGCGATCGCCAGCGCGACACCGGGCAGCGACTGGCCAGGCAGTGATCCGCCGCCAACGTAGTTGCGAGTCTCAACGACATCCACCTCGATACTGGCCGCCCTGAGCCGCTCTGCGAGCGACTTACTCCGCTCAGCGAGAGCATTGATCTCGGCGGCCATCATTCGCAGCACAGGAATCGCCTCGACCTCGTCGCCGCGGAGATAGTGCCGAAGCGTCGCGGAGATGCCGGCGAGCGCTGTCTTGTCGGCCCGAACCGCCCGGGCGAGCGGATGGCGTTCGATCCGCTCGACCAGATCACGCTTTCCCGCGACTATCCCTGCCTGTGGCCCCCCAAGCAGCTTGTCGCCGCTGAAGGTGACGACATCCACGCCACCGGTGAGGGACTCACCAATCGTCGGCTCATGCTCGATGCCGAACTGGCCGGTATCCACCAGCGTGCCACTGCCGAGGTCCTCGATGAGTTGCGCGCCGGTCTCGTCAGCCACGGCTCGCAGCTCGGCCAACGACGGTCGCGCGACAAAGCCGTTGATCGCAAAGTTACTCGTGTGGACCTTGAGGATGGCGTCTCCCGGTTCCAGGCCGGCGGCTCGATAGTCGGAGGCGTAGGTTCGATTCGTGGTGCCGACCTCAACCAGTGTTGCACCCGATTGACGAAGGACATCCGGTATCCGGAATCCTCCGCCGATCTCCACCGCTTCGGCACGGGAAACGGCCACCTTTCGCCCGGTGACGAGCGCCGAGAGTGTCAACAGGATCGCAGCGGCGTTGTTGTTGACGACGAGCGTCGCCTCCGCGCCGGTGAGTCGCCGTACCAGGTCGGAAATCTCGTCCATCCTGCCGCCGCGCTGGCCGCCCTCGGGATCGATCTCAAGCGCGACAGCCGCACTCGCCGCATCCGCCATCGCCGCCGCGGTGATCTCGCTCACCGGCGCGCGTCCAAGGTTTGTGTGGACGATGATGCCGGTGCCATTGAGCACCCGCCGGTAACGCGATGTTGCGGCAGGGCGCTCGAGCATGGCGATCTGCCGTTCGAGCTCCGCGTCGAGCTCGAGAGAATCATCGGCCAGCAGCGCCGCGCGCGTCTCATCCTGGACGACGCGAGCGAGCGCCATCCCACGCTCCTCGGAGGCAGCGATGCCACGCGCCAGCAGCCGCCGCGCGAGCACCGGGACGGACGGCAGGTTGTGAAGGTCGGCTCTTGTCATCCGTGACGCGCTCCGGTACTGCTCCGTCGGAAATACGTTCGGCAGATGTACCGCGAATTTTCCACCTAGACAACAAAAGGGAGCGATGCAATGCATCGCTCCCTGGCTGTCGGGGAGAGAGGATTCGAACCTCCGACCTCAGCGTCCCGAACGCTGCGCGCTAACCGGGCTGCGCCACTCCCCGTAACCGCATGGAAGGATACTACGAACAGGTGATCCCAACAAGCCACCTCAGCACCCCTCGCACCTTTTTGCGCAACACGGAGAGCAGTGCCTGACGGGCATTAACAGACACGCCAGGTACGCTCATAGCGAACACTTGTGGCCGGACCACAGCGAATTCCACAGCTCCGACACCTAGGTGTCGACTCGAAATTCACGAGTAAGGAGTGATGTTTCCCACAACAACACGTGCCGACGTACTATCCGTACACCGACTGGCGGAATCGGTTCGGGCTGGGCTGTGGATGAGCGTCGTTTATGGTAGGATCGTGCTCGTGCAGGCCCGCGTAGCTCAGAGGATAGAGCGCGACTCTCCTAAGGTCGGCGTCGGGGGTTCGAGTCCCTCCGCGGGCGCCACTCTCCCCTCACCTCCCCACTTGCCACGCACTCCCGAGATTCTGAAAACCGCTAGAATAGCCACAGAGGCCGCAGCCGGATGCGGCCAGGAGCGGGCAAAGGCCCGGCCCTTCACGAGTCGCGAGGGGGCCGTGATGTCCCCGACCGACAAAGATCGGGGGTGCAACGTGGAAGTTCAGATTCGCGCGACGGACACGAAAGTGACCGAGGGCATGCGGGAGTTCATCGACCGACGCATGGCCAAGCTCGACAAGATCGCCGACCGGGTGATCGATGCCCAGCTCGAGCTCCGGACCGAAACGCCACGCTCCGGTCCGCCGATCACCACCGCGCAAATCACCCTCAAGACCGGCAAGCACATCATTCGTGCCGAGGAAAAGGCCGACGAGCCAGCCAGGGCCGTCGATGCCGCCATCGACAAGCTCATCACGCAAGTACGGAAGTTCAACGAGAAACGCCGCTCGCGCCGCCGCCGCGCAGGCGAGCACCCGATGGTCGAGATGGCGTCGATGGAAGAGACGTTCCCGCTTGACGGGCAGGTCGCAACCGCGATTGCCGAGCCCGATCTCGCCGAGATGGATGACGACGAGGAGGAGGACCTCCCGCTCCGCGTCAAGCGATTCTCGATCAAGCCCATGACCGTCGACGAGGCCGTCGACCAGATGGAGCTGCTCGGTCACGATTTCTTCCTCTTCCAGAACGCGGACGAAGACATGATGAACGTGGTCTACAAGCGCCGCGACGGCGCCTACGGCCTGCTCGCGCCGACGAAGCCGTAGCACCGGCCAGAATGCGGAACGCCGGGGATGCGAGATCGCATCCCCGGTGTTTTTGCGTTCCGGTATGACGGCGCGTGCGCCGGATGATTGACGAAGCGATTTCCACGCTTGCCATTCTTCGGCGGTCAAAGCAGCAAGCACATGCCCCTGGCGATCGATGCCATGTTGCCAGTTCTCGCTCGCTACTTCTTGTTCTTGTAGTACTTCTTGAGCTTCGGGATCGGCTTCGCGTCTTCAACCGCCTGTCGCTCGCGGAACTCGGCCGCCCGCTCCTCCAGCTCCTGCTCGAGCCGGGTCAAGTCGTTGTAGACCCGTGGGTTCTCGGAGGCCACCGGCGTCCGCATCAGCAATCGCACCAGCTGCAGGTGCGAAGCCGACGCTGCCGAGGCGGCTTCCGGCAGAGCCGCCCGCTTCTCGATCGCGTCGACCAGTTTCAAGGTCGCCGCGTCGGCGTCAGCATCAGCGAGCCGCTGCCGAATCTCCTTCAGACCGTCCTGGACGTTCATGCGCTGCCTCCTTCCGGGGCCGCGGAAGGTCCCGGTCCGTAACGGATCGTTGCCTTCGTATCCTACTCCACCGGTCCAGCCCGCCCCGCTGTGTGAGAATGGACCGAGAGACCATTCGCGTCGGCCACGGGCCGCTGCAGGAGACCCATGAACCAGCCCAACGTATCCCCACCGCATGTCATGACGATCGCCGGATCCGACTCCGGCGGGGGCGCCGGCATCCAGGCCGATCTCAAGACCTTCGCCGCGCTCGGCTGCTACGGCACCTCGGTGCTGACGGCCGTCACCGCCCAGAACACGAAGGAGGTCGCCGCCATCGCCGAAGTGCCCGAGGAGGTCGTGATCGCGCAAATCGACACGGTCATCGAGGATATCGGCGTACGGGCCATCAAGACCGGCATGCTCAGCAGCCGCGTGTTGATCCAGAACATCGTCGACCGGCTCGAGGCGTGGGGCATCCCGCACCTCGTTGTCGATCCGGTGATGATCTCCAAGGCCGGCGTTCCGCTGCTCGCCCGCGAAGCGGTCGAGACCGTTCGGACAGAGCTGCTGCCCATGGCGACGATGGTGACGCCGAACCTGCACGAGGCCGCGATGCTCGCGAAGATGGAAGTCACCAACCATGCCCAGATGGAGGACGCCGCGAAGGCGATCCGCCAGCTTGGGCCGAAGGTCGTGGTGGTCAAGGGCGGCCACCTCGACGGCACGCCAGTCGACCTCGTGCTCGATGACGACCAGCCGCACTGGCTCGAAGGCGTTCGGGTCGAAACGACGAACACGCACGGAACGGGCTGCACCTTCTCGGCCGCGATCGCGGCGCTGCTGGCGCGCGGTTGCAGCGATCTCGAGGCGGTGCGACTGGCCAAGGTCTATGTCACCAACGCGCTCGAACACTCATATGCCGTGGGCGAAGGGTTTTCGCCGGTGAATCACTTCGCGCCGCTGCCGACCGAGGTCGCCGACCGGATCAATCAGCCAGCATGATCGACCGGCTCAGGCTCTACCTCGTCGCCGATCCGGACCACTGCCGAGGCTCGCTCGTCGATGCGATTGGCGCCGCGCTCTCGGGCGGCGTCACCGCGGTGCAGCTCCGGGCAAAGCACCTGGCCGATCGCGATGTTGTCGCCCTCGGCCGGCGAATTCGCGAATTAACCGCCAGTCACGACGCGCTGTACATTGTCAACGATCGCGTCGACATCGCGCTGGCGACCAGCGCCGACGGCGTCCATCTCGGCGTCACCGACCTCCATCCGGAGGACGCCCGCCGCATCGCGCCACCGGGATTCATCATCGGCTACTCGCCAGACGATGAAAGCGACTCCGCCGGCGCCGGGACCTGCGACTACTACGGCATCGGCCCCGTCTTCGGCACGGCTTCCAAGGCCGACGCCGGCGACGCACTTGGACTGGACGCATTCGGAACACGGGTGGAACGCTCTCCCGTGCCGGTGATCGGCATCGGTGGCATCGACGCGTCGTACGCGGCGAGCGTGGTCGATCGCGGCGCGGCGGGGGTCGCGGTCATCTCCGCGATTCTCGGGGCGCCGGATCCTCTGCAGGCCGCCCGGAAGCTTCACCGGTCGATCAACGGAAGTGACGAGCGCTCAGGCGCGTGATCGCCGGACGTCGAAGACACTCGGGCTCC
>CBFGRG010000050.1:0-11727 GCA_965651105.1 uncultured bacterium
CCGCGAGGGCGGCCGCACCGTGGGCGCCGGCGTCGTCACCGCCATCGACGAGTAGCAGGTTCAATTCTGGCGGCGGGCGTCCGGCAGTGCCGGGTGCCCGCTTGCCGGGTGACAGGTGAGGAACGCATCAGATGGTAGCAGCGCGGAAGACCGCTCCGAAGATCAGGATTCGCCTGAAAGCGTACGATCACAAGATCCTCGATCAGTCGGCCGGTCGCATTGTGGAGACGGCGGAGTCGACCGGCGCCAAGGTGGCCGGTCCGGTGCCGCTGCCGACGCGGATCGAGAAGTTCTGCGTGATGCGGTCCCCGTTCATCGACAAGGACTCGCAGGAGCACTTCGAGGTTCGAACCCACAAGCGGCTGATCGATGTGCTCGAGCCGAGCAACAACACGATCCGGGCGTTGATGAAGCTCAACCTCCCGGCCGGTGTCGACATCGAGATCAAGCTGTAGGGACCGAGGTTGGGTCGACATGGTGTCGACCCGTACGGGCGGTCTCCATGATCGCCCATTGACGACGATGTATTCCGGGCATATGGCCGGCAGGCCGATAACCGGAGTGACAACACAACACGCTCTCAGGTCCGAAACGGCGGGCATCGCTGGAATCGGTTCCTGAATCAGGAGAGAGCCAATGGTTCGTGGTTTGGTCGGGCGCAAGCTCGGCATGACGCAGGTGTTCACTGAAGAGGGGCTGGCGGTGCCCGTGACCGTGATCGAAGCCGGTCCGTGTGTCGTTACCCAGATCCGGACGCAGGAGAAGGACGGCTACGAGGCCGTGCAGCTCGGCTTCGGGATCGCGAAGAAGCTGAAGAAGCCGCAGGCGGGGCACGTCAAGGCCAGTGGCCACCAGGTGAAGACGCTCCGTGAGGTGAAGGCCGACGACTACAGCGCCATCGAGGTAGGGCAGGTGTTCAAGGCCGATACCTTCGCCGAGGGCGATGTGGTCGATGTCACCGGCACCTCGAAGGGCCACGGGTTTCAGGGCGGCATGAAGCGGCACGGCTTCAGCGGCCAGCAGAAGACCCACGGTCAGTCGGACCGCACGCGCGCGCCGGGCTCGATCGGCTCCAGCGCGACGCCGGGCCGGGTGTTCAAGGGCATGAAGATGGCCGGCCAGATGGGGAACGAGCGCGTCACCGTGCAGAACCTGAAGGTGGTTCGGGTCGACGCCGAGCGAAACCTGCTGCTGGTCGAAGGCTCCGTGCCTGGCCCGAAGCAGGGGACGGTCCTCATCCGCCGCGCGGTCAAGGCCAAGAAGTAGCCAGCCTGGTCGGAGAGACCTTGCGTCGATGACACGACGGTATGGGAGTAAAGAGAACGATGCAAACGGATGTGTTCAATCTCCAGGGTGAGAAGGCGGGGTCGATCGACCTCGACGACACCGTGTGGGGGATCGAGCCGCACGTCTCGGTGATGCACCAGGCGGTCGTTCGCCAGCAGGCGAACGCGCGCGTGGGCAGTGCCGACACGAAGACGCGCAGCGAGGTCCGCGGCGGTGGCCGCAAGCCATGGCGTCAGAAGGGCACCGGCCGCGCGCGGCAGGGCTCGATCCGCTCACCGCAGTGGAAGGGCGGCGGCGTCGTGTTCGGCCCGCACCCGCGCAAGTACACGCAGCGCATGCCGCGCCGGATGCGGCGGCTGGCGATTCGCTCGGCGCTGTCGGCCAAGATGGCCGGCGATCAGGTCACCGTGATCGGCGGCTGGGATGCGATCGAGCCGAAGACCAAGGCGATGAAGACCGCGCTTGCCAGCCTCCCGGAGGCTCGCTCGACCCTCGTCGTCATGCACGAGAAGGTCGAGTCGATCGAGCGCGCGGCCGGCAACCTCGATGACGTCAAGACGGTGGTCGCCTCGACGCTGAGCGTTCGCGACCTGCTCAAGTACGACCGCGTGCTGGTGACGCAGGAAGCCGTTGGCGTGATCGAAGGGCTGTGGGCGCTGTCCGAGGACGAGCGCGAGCCCAGCGCGTGGAAGCTGCAGCGGCAGGCGGCCCGCTCCGCCCAGGAGGAGGTTGCGTAATGGCTGAGCTGCGTTTGGAACAAGTCATTCGTCGGCCGCTGATCACCGAGAAGAACACCTGGCTGATGGATCAGAATCAGTACACGTTCGAGGTCCATCCGGACGCGAACAAGCTGCAGATTCGGGCCGCAGTCGAAGAGACGTTCTCGGTGTCGGTGAAGGCCGTCAATACCTTGAATGTGAAGCCGAAGAAGAAGAGCCGATTCGTGCGGCGAGGCGGCGGGCGTATTCAGGGCGCCACCCGCGGCTGGAAGAAGGCGATCGTCACGCTGCAGCCAGGCCAGCACATCGACCTCTTCGAGCAGATTTAGGCGCGGAAGGGACGATTGGATCATGCCAGTTCGAAAGTACAAGCCGACCTCCCCGGCGCGCCGCTCGATGAGTGTCAGCACGTTTGAGGAGATCACGAAGAAGAAGCCGGAAAAGAGCCTGATCGAGCCGCTGAAGAAGCATGCCGGCCGCAACAACCGCGGGCGCATCACGACCCGGCATCGCGGCGGCGGTCACAAGCGCTTCTACCGGATTATCGATTTCAAGCGGAACAAGATCGGCATCCCGGCGCGCGTCGCGGCGATCGAGTACGATCCCAACCGCTCGGCCCGCATTGCGCTGCTGTTCTACAAGGATGGCGAGAAGCGATACATGCTGGCGCCGCTCGGCATCCGGGTGGGTGACGAGGTCGTTTCCGGACCTGACGCGCCGATTCGCACCGGAAACGCGCTGCCGCTCCGCAACATCCCGACCGGTACGCAGATCCACAATATCGAGCTCGCTCCCGGCAAGGGCGGCCAGCTCGTGCGGTCGGCGGGCACCGGCGCGCAGTTGATGGCGAAGGTCAACGACTATGCGCAGATCCGCATGCCCTCGGGCGAGGTTCGGCTCGTGCATCTCAATTGCATGGCGACCCTCGGCCAGGTCGGCAACGTGGATCACGAGAACATCGAGATCGGCAAGGCCGGCCGCAGCCGGCACATGGGGCGCCGCCCGCACACGCGCGGTTCGGCGATGAACCCGAACGACCACCCGCACGGTGGTGGTGAGGGCAAGGCGCCGATTGGTGGCCAGCCGAAGACGCCGTGGGGCAAGCCGGCGTTCCGGCGCACCCGTCACAACAAGCGCACCGACAACATGATCGTGCGCCGACGCCCGACCAAGCGACGCTAGCGGTCCCCTCGCGTCTCGTCCGGCGGGCGAGGCAGGGATGGAAACAGGAGCAACACGTGTCTCGATCTTCGAAGAAGGGACCCTACATCGATCTCCGCCTGCAGGAGAAGGTCGATGCCCTCAACGCCAGCAACCAGCGCACGGTGATCCGCACCTGGGCGCGAGATTGCACCATTTTTCCGGGCATGGTGGGCCACACGATCGCGGTCCACAATGGTCGCCAGCATGTGCCGATCTTCGTGACCGAGCAGATGGTCGGCCACAAGCTCGGCGAGTTCGCGCCGACGCGGACCTATCGCGGGCACAGCAGGGACGCCGACCGGCGTGGCCGCCGCTAGGCCAGAGAGACAGGACGAGCGATGGAAGTTACTGCAAAGGCAACGCGCATCCGCGTCTCGCCCCGGAAGGCCCGCCTCGTGGTGGACATGGTCCGCGGCAAGCGCGTGCTCGATGCCATCGAATTGATGAAGTTCGTGCCGAACCGCGCGGCCACCGACGTGGAGAAGCTGCTCAAGTCGGTCGCCGCCAACGCCGAGAACAATTACGACCTGGACCCTGATCGGCTGTGGATCAAGGCGATCTACGCCGATGACGCGCCGCAGATGCGCCGGTTCAAGCCGAAGTCGCGCGGCCGCGTGGGCAAGATCCTTCGCCGGTCGACCCACCTGACGGTGATCGCTGAAGAGAGGGAGAACGCCTGATGGGCCGTAAAGTCAATCCTGTAGGATTTCGCCTTGGCGTCTCGAGCGACTGGGAGTCGACCTGGTTCGCCGAGAAGAACTACACCGAGTACCTGCATGAGGATCTGAAGATCCGCGAGATCATCCAGAGCGAGCTCACGCGCGCTGGGGTTTCCCGGATCGAGATCGAGCGTGCCGCCAACAAGGTGGATGTCACGCTCTACACCTCGAAGCCGGGCATTGTGATCGGCAAGCAGGGCTCGAATGTCGACCGCATTCGCAAGCTCCTCGAGAACAAGGTTGGTCGCAAGATCAACGTCAAGATCGAGGAGATCAAGGTCCCGGAGACCGATGCTCGCCTGGTGGCGGAGAGCATCGCCGAGCAGCTGCAGCGACGCGTGAGCTATCGCCGCGCGATGAAGCACGCTGTCCAGCAGGCGATGCGCCGCGGCGCCAAGGGCGTCAAGATTCGGCTCGCCGGCCGCCTCGGCGGCGCGGACATGAGCCGCGAGGTCAAGGAGATGGAGGGGCGCGTGCCCCTGCACACGCTCCGGGCGCAAATCGATTACGCGAACGTCCACGCGCACACCACCTACGGCCGCATCGGCGTGAAGGTGTGGGTGTACAAGGGTGACAAGTTGCCCGAGCGGACGGACGCCGTTGCGTCGCTGCTCGGCAGCGACCTGGCGACAGGTGACTAGAGCGTGCCGGAACGCGCGGGGCCGCAAGCCCGGCGCGCGCGACACGAGGATCGGAGCGATCTGACATGTTGATGCCGAAGCGGACCAAGTACCGCAAGACCATGCGGGGCCGCATGACCGGCAAGTCATACCGGGGCTCGACGATCGCCTTCGGGGACTACGGTCTCCAGGCGCTCGAGCCGTCCTGGGTCTCGAGCCGGCAGATCGAGGCGGCCCGCCGGGCGATCACCAACTACCTCAAGCGTGGTGGCAAGGTGTGGATCCGGATCTTCCCCGACAAGTCGGTGACACAGAAGCCGGCCGAGACCCGCATGGGCTCGGGCAAGGGCAACCCGGAGTACTGGGTGGCCGTCGTCAAGCCGGGCCGACTGCTGTTCGAAGTGTCGGGTGTCAGCGAAGACCTGGCCGAAGAGGCCCTGCGCCGCGCAGCGATGAAGATGCCGATGAAGTGCAAGTTCGTCGCCAAGCAGACGCCGGGCGCGGCCCAGGAAGAGGAGGCCACGGCATGAAGCCAGCCGACATCCGGGCGATGACGCCAGAAGCGCGCGAAGAGGCATTGCGCGATCTCTACGGCGAATGGCGCGATCTGCGCTTCCAGGAGGCGGTGGGTCAGCTCACCGCGACCGGGCGCATCCGCGAGATTCGTCGCGACATCGCCCGCATCAAGACGATTCAGGGCGAAGACCAGCGCGCCGCGGCCGCCAGCCAGGCGTGAGGAGCTGAGGACAAGCGATGAGTGACGTTCAGGAAACGGCCGCCACCGCCGAGGAGAAGCCCCGGCAGAAGGCGCGCCAGCAGAAGGTGGGCCGGGTCGTCAGCAACAAGATGGACAAGACCGTCGTTGTTGCCGTCGACTACGTGCGCCGCCACGCGCTCTACAACAAGCGCATCACGCGGACGAGCAAGTTCCACGCGCACGACGAGAACAACTCGTGCCAGGAAGGCGACATTGTCCGCATTGAGGAAACCCGGCCGCTGTCGAAGCACAAGCGGTGGATCGTGCGGGAGATCGTCGAGCAGGCGGTCAAGCTGTAGCGGTCGGCTCCAGGTCGATCCGCGTTGCAGTGACCCGTCGAACGCGGTGCGTTCGAGAGGATGGAACCGGTGATTCAGCAACAGACACGACTCAAGGTCGCGGACAACAGCGGCGCACGCGAGATCATGTGCATTCGCGTGCTCGGCGGCTCCGGACGCAAGTTTGGCGGCGTTGGCGACACCATTGTCGCCTCGGTCAAGTCGGCCCAGCCGAACGCGGCCGTGAAGAAGGGTGAAGTGGTGCGCGCGGTGATCGTGCGGACCGCGCAGGAGTACGGCCGGCCCGACGGCAGCCACATCAAGTTCGATGACAACGCCGCCGTGCTGATCAACCCCCAGGGCAACCCGCGCGGGACGCGCATCTTCGGCCCGATCGCGCGCGAGCTGCGCGAGAAGGCGTACATGCGCATCGTTTCGCTGGCCCCTGAGGTGCTGTAGGGAGCAACGATGAGAAAGATTCGGACGGGCGATGAGGTGCTCGTCACCAGCGGACGGAACAAGGGCCAGCAAGGCACCGTTCGCGTGAACCTGATCGATGAGGATCGGGTGGTGATCGAAGGCGTCAACATCGTCAAGAAGCACATCAAGCGAGGCCGCGCCCGGCAGGCCGGTATCGTCGAGGTCGAGGCGCCGCTGCACGTGTCGAACGTCAGGCTGGTTTGCCCGTCGTGCAACGAGCCGACCCGTGTCGGCATCCGCAGGGACGACGAAGGCGCCAACGAGCGCTATTGCAAGAAGTGTGATGCGACCATCCCGGCGCAGAACCTCTAGGGGACGGCCGGGGCAGCATTCATTAAGGTGAGCGGCGACCTGAGTGCCGCATTGGCGGCAGACCAGGTGGGAACGCCGATCTGCACAGGCGAGCCGGGCTAGCGGCCCGGAGTGAGGCAACACGAATGGCACGGTTGCGAGAGCGCTACAGAGAGGACATCGTCCCGACACTGCAGCGCGAGCTCGGATACAAGAACATTTACCAGGTGCCGAAGCTCGAGAAGATCGTCGTCAACGTTGGTCTCGGCGAGGCCATCGCAAACGGACGCGCGCTCGAGGCGGCTACAAGCGATCTCGCGACGATCACCGGCCAGCAGCCGGTGGTGACGCGGGCGAAGAAGTCGATCGCGGCGTTCAAGCTGCGCGCGGGCATGCCCATCGGCGCGATGGTCACGCTGCGTGGCGAGCGCATGTACGAGTTTCTCGACCGGTTGGTCTCGGTGGCGCTGCCGCGTATCCGTGACTTCCGTGGCGTCTCGCCGAACTCGTTCGACGGGCGCGGCAACTACACGCTCGGCCTGCGGGAGCAACTGATGTTCCCGGAGATCGACTACGACCGCATCGACAAGATCCGCGGTCTCGAGATCAGCATTGTCACCACCGCGAAAACGGATGACGAGGGCCGGCGCTTGCTGGCGATGCTCGGCATGCCGTTCGCCTCGTAAATCCTGACGGAGGACCAATGGCCAAGAAGAGCATGATCGCGAAGGCGAACCGGGCGCCGAAGTACTCCACGCGCGCGGTCAACCGGTGCAGAATCTGCGGACGCCCGCGAGCGTACATCCGGAAGTTCGGCGTCTGCCGCATTTGCTTCCGCGAGCTTGCCTCGCAGGGCCGGCTGCCGGGTGTCACCAAGTCGAGCTGGTAGGACGCAGGCGGTGCCGCCGCTGCGCGCAAAGGACGGAGAACGCGACGGATGAGCGTGAATGACCCGATCAGCGATATGCTGACCCGGATCCGGAATGCCGGAATGGCTCGGAATACCGAGACCACCATGCCGGCGACCAAGATCCTGGTTGCGATCGCGGGGATCCTGAAGCAGGAAGGATACATCGAGGATTTCGAGGTGATCGAGAAGCGGCCTCAGAACCAGTTGCTGGTCAAGCTCAGCTATGGTCCTGACAAGCGACACGTGATCCGCGAGATCAAGCGGGTGAGCAAGCCGGGCCTGCGTGTGTACGCGGGCAAGAATGACATCCCCCGCGTGAAGAGCGGCCTCGGGATCGCCATTGTCAGCACCCCCGAGGGTGTGCTGACCGGCTATGAAGCCCGGCGTCGCGGAATCGGGGGCGAGGTGCTCTGCACGGTCTGGTAACCCAGCCCGGCGGAGCCGCGCCCGGAACGATGACGGGAGTAGGGCAATGTCTCGAATTGGTGGCAAGCCGATCACGGTGCCGAGTGGCGTCACGATCACGATCGGCAAAGACAACAGTGTGACGGTGAAGGGGCCGAAGGGCGAGCTGTCCGGCTCGTTCTCGCCGAAGATGCAGCTCAACCAGGAAGACGGCACGTTGACCGTCGTCCGGCCGAATGACGCGCGCGAGAACAAGGCGCTGCACGGCCTGACCCGCACGCTGCTGAACAACATGGTCGTCGGGGTGACCGAGGGCTACACAAAGAATCTCGAAATCCACGGCGTTGGCTACCGCGCCCAGATGAGCGGCAAGAACCTGGTGCTCAACGTCGGTTACTCGCACCCGGTGACGATGGAGCCGCCCGAAGGCATCACCTTCGCTGTCGAGGCCAACACGCGCGTCAGCGTCAGCGGTATCGACAAGCAGATGGTGGGTGAGCAGGCGGCGAAGATTCGCATCGTCCGGCCGCCCGAGCCTTACAAGGGCAAGGGCATCCGCTACGCTGGTGAGTACGTCCGGCGCAAGGCGGGCAAGGCGGGCAAGGCCAAGTAGGGAGCGACTGGCGGTCGGGCTTTCGCTCGTCGGCCAGGCACGATCGCTCGGGCCAGCCCGATGGAGAATTGAAACCCCGGTGGTGGGCGGCATCCTGCGTTCGCGCCTGCACGCCAGCCTGCCAGATCCGGGATCAATGGAGTGACAAATGCGCGACAAGTATCGAAAGAAGCTGTCTCCCCGCAAGCGGCGCCATGTGCGCGTGCGCGCGAAGGTGAGCGGAACGGCGGAGCGGCCGCGGCTGAATGTATTTCGCTCGTCCGCCCATATCTACGCCCAGGTGATCGACGACACCGCCGGCCGCACGCTCGTCTCTGCGAGCGACCTGGAAGACGCGGTGGTGCAGCAGGCCGGTGACGGCGCCAACAAGACGGCCCGCGCCAGCGCTGTGGGCCAGGCCATCGCCCAGCGGGCGAAGGATGCCGGCATCAACGACGTCGTGTTTGACCGCGGCGGCTTTCTTTATCACGGTCGTGTCAAGGCCGTCGCCGACGGCGCTCGCGAGGGCGGTCTCAAGTTCTAGCCGCGTGGCGGCCGGTCAGCCGGCTGCGATAGCGAGCATTCTGGAGTGAGGTATGGATCGGAATCGAGATGGACGCGGATCGCGCCGTCGCGACGAGGACGGGGGCAGCGAGCTCGAAGAGCGGCTGGTCAAGATCAATCGCGTGTCCAAGGTGGTGCGCGGTGGTCGCCGGTTCTCGTTCGGCAGCATCGTCGTCGTCGGTGACAGCAACGGCCGGGTCGGGATCGGCCACGGCAAGGCCGGCGAAGTGACGGACAGCATCCGCAAGGGTGTCGATCAGGCCAAGAAGTCGATGATCACCGTGCCGCTGGATGGCCACACCATCCCGCACGAGGTCGAGGAGACCTTCGGTGCGGCGCGGGTGATTCTCCGGCCGGCATCGCCCGGTACCGGCGTGATTGCCGGCGGTGGCGTGCGCGCCGTCGTCGAGCTGGCCGGTATTCGCGACGTGTTGACCAAGAGCGTCGGAAACAACAACCCGGTCAACGTCGTCAAGGCGACAATGAAGGCGCTCGAGAGCCTCCAGTCGGAGCAGGATGTGCTGCGGCGGCGCAGGAAGGCTGTCGCGCGGCTTCGCAAGCCGCACGAGAACGCCGAGGTTGTGGCGGCTCAGCAGGCTGCCCGGGAGCGCCGTGAGGCGGCGGCGAAGGCTGCTGCGCGGCAGGAGCGACCCGAGCGCGGGCGGCCGCGTCGAGGCGGCGGCCGTGGCCGTGGCGGTCAGCAGCAGAGGAGTAACGCGTCATGAGCGACGCCAGCACCCCCGCGGCGGGACAGTTGCGCATCACGCTGGTGCGCAGCGTGATCGGCCGGCCGGGAGACCAGGAGCGCACCGTGCGCTCGCTTGGACTGAAGCACGTGAACCAGACCGTCGAGCGAGAAGACACGCCGTCGATCCGCGGCATGGTCGAGAAGATTCGCCACCTGGTCTCGGTCGAGGAAGTCGCCGGCGCCTGAGTGGACGGTGGTGACACCGGCCCGCTCGGCCCCACGCGATAGAGAGAAAACGATGCCTATTTCGATTGATGACCTGCGTCCCGACAAGGGCGCGAGAACGAGCAAGCGGCGGCTCGGGCGGGGTCACGGCAGCGGCCGTGGCAAGACCGCCGGCCGCGGCACCAAGGGACAGAACTCCCGCTCCGGCGGCGGTGTGCGGCCGGGGTTCGAGGGTGGTCAGCTCCCGATCCAGCGGCGAATGCCCTACAAGCGCGGTTTCACCAACCGCCTGCAGGCGCCGTGGGAAACGGTCAACCTGAGCCAGCTCGACAACCTTCAGGTCGATGGTCCGGTCACACCGGCGGTACTCAAGGAGGCCGGAATCATCCGTGGCCTCGAGTTCCCGGTGAAGATCCTCGGCGGCGGCGAGCTGTCGAAGGCCGTGACTGTTCAGGCGCATGCGTTCTCGAAGTCCGCCCAGGCGGCCATCGAGGCCGCTGGCGGCTCCACCGAGACGCTGGAGCGCACCGATCAGTGGACGCAGGCGCGACCGCGCAGCCGGCGACTGCCGATCAACCGCGAGCTGAAGCAGATGCGGGTTGGCAAGGTTGGGGGACCGAGTCGCCGGGAAGCACTGGCGCAGTTGGAGCAGCGTGACGAGGCGAAGGAGGCCTAGCTCATGCTTCAGGCCGTCATCAACGCGTTCAAGATTCCCGACCTCCGACAGAAGATTCTGTTCACGCTGGCGATGCTGGTGATCTTCCGGTTCATCGCCAGCATCCCCATCCCGAACGTCGATCGCGAAGGGCTGAGAACCTTCATCGACGGAAATCAACTGCTCGGGATGCTGAACATGTTCTCGGGGAGCGCGCTCACGAACTTCTCGATCGCGGCTCTGGGTGTGTACCCATACATCACCGCATCGATCATCATGCAGTTGATGACGCCGATCGTGCCGCGCCTCAATGAGCTCTCGCAGGAAGGCGAGCAGGGCCGGAACCAGATCAACAAGTACACCCACTGGCTCACGGTGCCGCTGGCACTGCTCCAGGGGTACGGCCAGGCGCTGCTCTTCTCGCGGCAGCAGAGCCCGACCGGCGGCACGCTGATCGAAGGGTTCGGCCTCTTCAACGCCAGCACCTTCCTGCCGACGGTGGCGATCCTCATCTCGATGACGGCCGGCACGATGCTGCTCGTCTGGATCGGTGAGCTCATCACCGAAAAGGGCATTGGCAACGGCATCTCGATCATCATCTTCGGCGGTATCGTCGCGTCGATGCCGGGCGCGGTGAGGTCGCTGACGACCGGGTCGACCGTGTCCGACAACATCATCGGCACGATCATGTTCCTCGCAATCGGCCTGCTGACCATCGTCGGCATCGTGCTGATCAACGAGGGCCAGCGCCGGATCCCGGTGCACTACGCCAAGCGCGTGCGCCAGGGCCAGATGGTGGGCGGAACGACAACGCACATCCCGCTGAAGGTCAACAGCGCGGGCATGATCCCGCTGATCTTCGCGGTCAGCATCATGGTCTTCCCCGGCATGATCGCCAACTTCCTCTCGGCGTCGAACCGGGAGTGGGTGCGCAACCTGGCCACGGACATCAGTGTCTGGCTCGCGCCGACCTCGGTGCCCTACAACATCATCTACTTCCTGATGGTGGTTGGGTTCACGTTCTTCTACACGATGGTGGTCTTCCAGCAGCAACGGATTCCTGAATCGTTGCAGCGGCAGGGGGCGTTCATACCCGGTGTGCGGCCGGGACGCAACACCGCGCTTTACCTGCAACGGGTGTTGACGCGAATCACCATTGTCGGTGCCGTCTTCCTGGGGATCGTGGCGATCCTGCCGCCGATCGCGGCGGCCATCACGGGCGTCGATACGCTGTTGCTGGGCGCGACGTCGCTCCTCATCGTGGTCGGTGTGGCGATCGACACGATGCGGCAGCTCGAAGCACAGCTGATGATGCGAAACTACGAAGGGTTCAT
>CBFGRG010000051.1:0-11720 GCA_965651105.1 uncultured bacterium
TCGATGAAGGGGACGCGGCCGAGCCGGATCACGAGCGCGCGGGGCACCTCGGCGTTGCTGGAGATGGCACGGTCGAGGGCGTCGACGGCAGCAAAGAAGAAGGGGCCGTCGATGCTGTAGACGACCACGCCGTCAGGAAGCACGTTCGTGCGGGCGCCGGTTTCCTCGACGTGTTCGCCCGCGTGGCGGACGTCGACGGTGTTCGACATCCGTCGCAGGAAGTGCAAGGTGGCGAGCAGCACACCGACGTTGACCGCGATCACCAGGTCGGCGAAGACCGTCAGGAAAAAGGTGACGAGCAGGATCGCGACATCGGCGACCGGTGCCCGGCGCGCCATGCGGACGACGTGGCGAACGTCGCTCATGTTCCAGGCGACGACGAAGAGGATCGCCGCGAGCGCCGCCAGGGGCACGCTCGAAGCCAGCGGCGCAAGCATCAGCACAACCGCGACGAGGACCACCACATTGGTGATGCCGGCGACAGGGCTGGTGCCGCCGTTGCGGATGCTGGTGGCGGTACGGGCGATGGCGCCGGTGGCGGCGATGCCCCCGAACAGCGGGCTGGCGACGTTCGCGATGCCCTGGCCGATCAGCTCCTGGTTGGAGTCGTGCTTCGTGCCAGTCATGCCGTCAGCGACCACTGCGGACAGCAGCGACTCGATCGCGCCGAGCATCGCGATGGTCACGGCCGGACCGATCAGGTCGACCATATCGCCCAGGCCAAGCGATGGCGGCGTCCAGGTCGGCAAGCCGGTGGGAATGCCGCCGAACTGCGTACCGATCGTGGCGACACCGCCGAACTTGAAGATCGCGTTGAGGCCCGTGACGACGACCATCGCGATCAGCGGAGCGGGGATGCGCTGCAGCGGCTGGATTTTCGGCGCGACGATAAGGATGAGCAGTCCCAGCGATGCCAGGATGGTGGTCGCCGGATGGAGATCCGGCAGGGAGCGGATCAACGCGAGGAGCTTCTCGTGGAAATGCGTCCCGGTGGGTTCGTCGATGCCGAAAAACGCCGGCCATTGGCCGACCCAGATGATCACGCCGATGCCGGCCGTGAACCCGACGATGACCGGAGCGGGGATGTAGCGAATGACGGCGCCCATGCGGAGGACACCCATCAGGATGAGCAACCCGCCCGCCATCAGGGTGGCGACCTGGAGCCCGGCGAGACCGTGGGTGGCGACGATACCCGAGAGGACAACGATGAAGGCGCCGGTGGGACCGGCCACCTGGACGCGACTGCCGCCGAAGAGCGTGACGATCAGCCCGGCGATGATCGCGGTGTAGATCCCCTGCTCGGGCTTGACGCCGGAGGCGATGGCGAAGGCCATGGCGAGCGGCAGGGAGACCACGCCGACGATGATCCCGGCGACGATGTTGTTGGCGAGGTGGGCGCGCTGAAAATAGCCGGCGCGCCAGGCTTCAACGACGGCAGGCATGTACGGTTGGGTTCCTCCACTGATTGAAAGCGCGGGTGTGCGTCGGTACGGCGAGCCGTCCAACATATATGTTAGCATATTTGAAGATTTGAATGTACTGCATATTCGGGCAAAGGCAGGGTGACGATGCAGGCATACAAGGCAGAGCTGTTCAAGGCGCTGGCACACCCGGTGCGGATCCACATCCTCGAGCTCCTGCGAGAGGGGGAGCGGACGGTCTCCGAGCTGCAGACCGAACTGGAGATCGAGGGGTCGACCGTCAGTCAGCAGCTTGGCGTGCTGCGGGCGCGGTCGCTGGTGACCGGTCGGAAAGAGGGGACGAGCGTCCACTACAGCGCGGTCGACCCGCAGGTGTTCGATCTCCTCGATACGGCCAGAGCGATGTTCCAGACTCATGTGGCCAGCCTGCAGGAGCTCGCCGGAACCGATCAGAGCGCCTGAGCCGACACCGCCCGTTCCCGCCTGCCGACGCACGTGGCTGCTTCTTGGTCACCGTGCGGCCACCCAGATCCGCCCTGCCTCCCCTGCTGACCCGGCCACAGCCAGCATGCGCCATCGTGGCGTGAATGTTGCCTTTTTCCAGGACACCAGGAGGTGTCGTTTAATGACCCATACATTGATAGAACGTGATGACCTTCGAGTACCGATTCGCACCTGGCTGCCGGTCGAGGAGATCGACCAGCCGACCATGACGCAGCTGGAGAACGCCGCCCGGCATCCGGACGCCACGGCGCACATTGCGGTGATGCCGGACGCCCATGTCGGATTCGGCATCCCGATCGGGACGGTGCTGGCGACGGCCGACGCGGTAATCCCAAACGCGGTTGGCGTCGATATCGGCTGTGGCATGTGCGCCGTCAACACTGGTCTCAGGTACGATGCCGATCGCATGGATCGCGATTTCTGGCGGAGGTGGGCCGCGCGGGTTGGGCGGGCGGTGCCGACCGGCTTCGCGTCGCACAAGCAGGGGCAGCCGCTGGGAGATCTGGATCGCGCGCTGCGCGCCGCGCCGGTGCAGCCGCTGGTGCGGAAGCGAGCCGCGTTCCAGCTCGGCACGCTTGGTGGTGGCAACCACTTCATGGAGGCGCAACGAGACGAGAGCGGCATGATCTGGCTGATGGTGCATTCGGGCAGCCGTCATACAGGACTTCGCATCGCTCGGCACTACAACCAGCTTGCCATCGAGCATTCGGAGCGTCGCAGTGTCTATGTCCCGAAGGATTTGGCGGCGCTGTCGCTGCACGATCCGGCAGGTCAGGATTACCTGCATGACATGCAGTGGGCGACGGACTATGCGCTGGAGAACCGCAAGCGGATGATGCACCGAATGGTGGAGGCGCTGGAAGACCTCGCCGCGACCGCGATCGATGCCAACCTGATCAACATCCACCACAATTTCGCGCGCGCCGAGGAGCATTTCGGGCGCGAGATCATCGTCCATCGAAAGGGGGCGACCAGCGCCTTCGCGGGTCAGACGGGAATCATCCCCGGCAGCATGGGCACGGCGAGCTATATCGTCGAGGGACTGGGCAACGAGCTGAGCCTGAAATCCTGCTCGCACGGAGCGGGGCGGAAGATGGGACGGCGGGCAGCCACGAAGGCGATCACCGAGCAGGAATTCGCGACATCGCTGGCTGGCACGTATTCGCGGGCGGCACGCGGATATCTCGATGAGGCGCCGGGTGCCTACAAGGACATCGACGAGGTCATCGAGCGACAACGCGACCTGGTGCGCGTGCTGCACGTGCTGACGCCGGTCATCACTATCAAGGGCGACAGCAAATACCGGGACGATTAGCGAGGATCAGGTCATCGTTTGAGTGGCGGTATCTGGTGCCACTCGGAGCTGATCGCGCGAGCGGGTGCGTCCGGGCGGTTATGCTTGGGCGCGAGCGCTCATGCGCGATCGAGACCGATCCACGGCAGGAAATCACGATGACCGATCAGACCCCGCAGACTCCACAGGAAGACCCCGCCACGCCGCCAGCGCAGGAGCAGGAGCGGCCCGCGCTCGGCGATACGGTCGGGACGGGCACGTCGATCGCCCTCGGATGCGTGGCGGCGACGCTGCTGCTGATCGTGCTCGCGTTGCTCTTCCTCGTCGTGGCAATGGTCCTCGGCTGACGTGGTTCCGGGGCGGCAAGGGGCAAACCTTCCGTCTGGTATAATTCCTTCAGTTGATGTCCCGGCGTTGCCCCTCGCAATCACCCCCTCACTGCTGATACCCGGGTGATTCGAGGTGGCGAGCCGGAGCGCGGCGAGGCCGATGCGTGCGTGGCACGCTGGCCGCCGCGAGATCGCCACCGGCGAGTGGGGAACTCCCCGGCCCACGGCGATAAGCCAAATGGAATGACCGGGTTCGCGTCCGGCGCGAACGGATCACACATCGCAGCAAGCGAGGAATTTTCGCGAGCCCTTCGGGCCGCGCGACATCGCCTGACGCCCATCGTCCCGACATTCCGAGCACATTGTTTCCAGCATTCGCCCGTTGCCAGCCCGAATTTCGGGGTGGTGCGCGCGGTGTAAGCGCGTTCCATGCATGGAACCCGTCATGTCGACCTGGACATCACGGTCGGCAGGCGGCGGGTGCGCGATATCGGGACGCGGGCGAGCTCGTGTGCGAGCTGGCCAACCCGCGCCAACGCGGGACCGAACATTGGCACGTGGCGCGTCGGACCTGGCGGATTTCGCCGGATGCAACGACATGACGTTCGTACGACCGCCACGACAGACACAGGGGCGCCGGCCGAATCGGTCCGGACGATGATCCGGACCAGCCAGCTCACGCAGGCAGGCCAACGGACCCTGGGAGAATGACTTCATTGAGCGATCAGGACAACAAGAAGACACAACAGGAATCGCAGAATAGCGAACAGACAAGCAAGAGCTCCAGCCGTCGCCGGCGCCGCCGTCGCGGTGGACAGGGGACCAACCAGCAGTCCGGCCAGCAGCAGGGCAGCCAGCAAGGTAACCAGCAGCAACAGGGCGATGGTGCGAACCAGAAGGCGCAGGCGTCCGGCGGTAACGACCAGAAACAGGGAACCGGCCAGCGTCGTCGCACCCGCCGGGGTGGCCGGGGCCGGGGTGGCTCCGGTCAGGCCCAGGATCAGCAGCAGAACCAGCAGGGTCAGCAGCAGAAGCAGGGTGGCTCTCAGAAGGGCCAGTCCGGAGGACAGTCCAGGGGCCAGCAGGGTCAGTCTCGATCCGGCAAGGGCGGCAACCAGCAGGGTCAGGGCCAGCAGCGCAACCGCCGGCCGATGCGCCGGCCACGTCGCGAGGAGCAGGCGCCCGAGCGGGTCGAGCCGCAACGCGGACCGCATCCGCGCACGCGTGGCCGGCGGGGCCCGGTTGTCGGCACCGGCTCGAACGAGCGACTGCGTTTCATCGGCAACAGCCGGAGCGGGGCGATTCCGCCGCCGATCGGCAAGGATCGCCTGCGGGTGATCCCGCTGGGCGGCGTGCGCGAGGTCGGCAAGAACATGACCGCCGTTGAGTGCGGGCAAAGCATTATCCTGCTCGACGCCGGTGGCAAGTTCCCGGAAGAGGACCAGCAGGGGATCGACCTGATCATCCCGGATGTGACCTACATCAAGGAGCGCATCCGCAACTTCAAGGGGATCCTCATCACCCACGGTCACGAGGACCACATCGGCGGGCTGCCGTACATCGTCCCGCAGCTTCACGGTGGCAAGGGCGCGCCGAAAATCCCGATCTACGGCACACCGCTGGCGATCGGATTCATCGAGCGCAAGCTGCTGGAGGCGCGGGTCGACGACCTGGTCGAGCTGCACGAGGTCGAGTCGGGCGAGCGCGTCAGCCTCGGCGACACGCTGAGCGCGGAGTTCATCCACGTCACCCACTCGATCCCGGACGCGACGGCGATCGCCGTGCACAGCCCGGTGGGCACGATCGTCGATACCGGCGACTTCAAGTTCGACCCGACGCCGGTGATGGGCGATCCGACCGACGAGAAGCGCCTGAAGAAGCTTGGCGACAAGGGCGTGCTGGCGCTCTTCTCGGACACCGTCCGGGTGGAGACGGAAGGCAGCACGCCGTCGGAAAAGGTCGTGCTCGATACGATCGACGACGTGATCTCTCACGCGCAGGGACAGGTGATCATCGCGACGTTCGCGTCGAACGTCAGCCGGGTGATGATGGCCCTGAGCGCAGCCGAGAAGCATGGCCGCAAGGTGGCGGTCGCCGGTCGCAGCATGGAGCAGAACACGCAGGTCGCGAAGGATCTGGGCTATCTGGATCCGCCGGAGGGGCTGCTCGTCTCGCTTGAGGAGCTGATGCGGCTTCCGAAGAACAAGCGCGTGATCGTCTCGACCGGCAGCCAGGGTGAGCCGGCGGCGGCGCTGGCTCGCATCGCAGCTGGCGAGCATCCCAAGATCCGGGTTGGCCGGGGTGACCTGATCCTGGTGTCGGCGACGCCGATTCCGGGGAACGAGGACACGGTCAGTCGCACGATCGACAACCTGTTCCAGCAGGGCGCCGAGGTCGTCTACAGCGCGATCGACCGGGGCGTGCACGTCTCGGGGCACGCGGGCCGGGACGAGCTGCAGAAGATGATCCGGCTGTTGCGGCCGACCTATGTGGTGCCGATCCACGGCGAGTATCGGCACATGGCGCTCTACCGCGAGCTGGCGGTGAAGAACGGTATCAAGCGGGAGAACGTGCTGCTGCCGGAGATCGGCGGCGTGATCGAATTCACGAAGAAGGGCGCGTCGCAGCGTGCGCACGTGCCGTCGGGGAACGTGCTTGTCGACCGCCTGGGCGACCGCGACGGTGCCCATGCGGTGCTGAGAACGCGCGAGAACCTGACCGACGAGGGGTTCGTGGTGGTCTCGCTGGTGGTGAGCCGCGCCGACGGCGAGTTGATTGCCGGGCCGGACATCAACGGGCAGGACTTGCGACCGGAGCTGCGCAATGGCGCGCTGCGGGAGGCCGAGAACGAGCTGAAGCGGTCGCTGCAGCGTCGTCGCAAGGGCGCGCCGCAGTATGGCTTCCTCGCACAACGGGTGCGGGAATCGGTGGCGCAAACGCTCTACCGGCGGACGCGTTCACGACCGCTGATCCTCCCGGTGATCACCGAGCTGTAGCAAGGCGAGCCTGAATCGAGACGCCAGGGGGCCGGCAATTCGCCGGCCCCTTTTGATTGCCTTCGGCAGGCTGGCGGTGAGCCGGTCCCTTACCGTGACTACTCGGCGTTGGACGATGACGCGCGAACAGGCGTCTCTCGTGGTGCCGCCCCGGTGGCGGCTGATCGTCGCGGGCCGCCACAGGGACGGTAATGTCTCACGAGCGATCGCGGCCAGAGGGATGGTTCAAATACATGCGCTGGTCGGCGACATGGAGAAGGAGGTCGGGCGTGCGGCCATCGAGCGGCCAGGTCGCCCAGCCGAAGCGAAGCGTAACGGTGTGCCGGTAGGCAGCGGCAACGTCGCGCTCCATCTTCTCGACGATCTGCCGGCCGATGGCTCGTGGGTCGGCCGCGTCGGTTCCTCCGAGCAGAGCGCCGAACTCGTCGCCACCGATGCGGCCGGCAACGCTGTCGGGTCCGATCGTCGACCGGATCACGTCGACCGAGTGGCGCAACAGTTGGTCGCCGGCGAGGTGTCCGACGGTGTCGTTCAGCGGCTTGAGGCCGACGACGTCGAACATCAGCACGGCGAACGGCTCGGCGGTTTCGATGAGATTGTTGAGCCGTCGCTGGAAGGCCCGGTAGTTGAGCGCGCCGGTGAGGCCGTCCGTGAGCGCGTCCTCCTTCACCTGCTCGTGGATCCGGGCGACATTGATCGCGGCCGAGACGTGCGGTGCGATGGCAGCGATGACTTCGAGGTCGGTTCGCCAGTAGTGCTCCGGCCGCGCTGGCTCGAAGATGAGCACGCCGGCCACCTCGCTGTCGGTTTGCAGGGGAATTACGCCGGCGTTCGATGGGGTGCGGACGAGGCTCGTCGGAATCGTCAGCGTGTCGAAGCCGGCAATCGATTCGAGGTTGGTGGGGAGGTCGGCGTCGAGCAAGGTGTCGAGCCAGCGCGTTCCCGGGCAGGGGTGCTCTCCGTATCCTGCCTGGCTCTGGCTGTAGGCCGTGACGGAGGTGTGCCGGCGGCCACCCGGGCTGAGCAGCAGCACCAGCGACATGTCGAGCCGCTCGGAGAGCAGGGCGAGGGTCTGCCTGATGAGGCTGGCGAGGTCGGTCATGTGCGAGGTGATCCGGGCAAGACCGACGAGGATACCGAGCGAGCGCAGGTCGCCCAGCTGACCGCCGGATTCCGCCAGCGGCTCCACCAGGTGCGGTATGCGGTCGGGCGCGAGGGCGTCGATCTCGTCGCTGGGCGGTAGGAGCTCGATCGCCGCTGCTGTCGCGGAGACGACGGCCGGCGCGAACTGGGTGCCGGAGCCACGCTCCAGCTCGGCCCATGCTTCCTGCACGGTGGACCGTTTCCGATACGGACGATCGTGCGTCATCGTGTCGAATGCGTCGGCGACGGCGATGATTTGTGCGCCGACCGGTATATCGTCGCCGCGGAGGGAATGCGGATAGCCGCGACCGTCCCACCACTCGTGATGATGCAGGACCAATGGCACGAGCGGGTCGAGGACATCGGATCCTGCCTCGCCAAGGATGTGAGCGCCCATCTCGGTGTGCCCCATCATGATGGCGCGCTCCTCCTGGTCGAGCGGTCCCGGCTTTTGCAGGATGACGTCGGGGATGGCGACCTTGCCGACGTCGTGGAGGAGTCCGGCAAGCTCGACTCGCTCGATCTGCTCGCGCGGCAGCTCCATCTGCTCGGCGATCAGGCGCGCCATGCGACCCACGCGTGCCGAGTGGCCGCGGGTGTGCGGGTCCTTCGCATCGACAGTGGAGGTCAGGGCGCGAATGCCGCCCAGGTACAGCTCGCGATTGCGGCGCGTGAGCGCAGCGCGACTGATCTCCGAGGCGGCGTGGGCGCTGAAAATCCCGAGCAGCGACAGCTCCTGCTGGCTGAACGAGTCCTCGTGGTTGCGGCCGAGGGTGATGACGCCCAGCAACTCGCCTTCGATGACCATCGGCACGGCCAGCATTCGCATCTTTTCGCCGGAGGCGACGCGTGTGCCTTGGGCAGGGCGCCTGAGCCGGGCGGCGCGACCGACCGCGCCACTGCCGAACGGCATCCGGGAAGTGGTTGGCTGCCGGTCGTCGATGGCGTGGAAGTGGATCAGGTCGAGGTGTTCGGATTCTTCGTCGGCGGTGTAGATCTCCAGCACGCTGAACGCGATCACGGCAGACAGGCCGCGATCCAGGACGGCGAGCACGTCGTCGAGGTCCTCCTGCCGGCTCATCTCGTTCGATATATTCAGGATTTGCCCAATCAGGTCGGCATTTCGCTCGGCCTCGTCGCGGGCGATGATCGCCTCGGCGTGGGCGTGGGCGCGCTGGAGACCAAGACCGAGCTGACCGCAGGCGTGGGAAGCCAGCTCGAGCTCGTGTGGGGCGAACGGGTTGCCGCTGTCGCGCAAAATGGTCAAGGTGCCGATCGGAGTATCGTCGCTGGCGACTGGCCAGCAGACGACGTGACGATCGGAACCGCTCTCCGGCATCCACGTGGCGAGCGGGCCGCTCCAGCCGGCGGTGTCGGCCGCAACCCACTGTTCGAGCAGGTGCAGGGCTTCGCAGGTGCTTGCGTCGAGCGACATGTCAAAGGGCCAGCTGCCCAGCACATCATCCTGCCCGGCGCCGGCGAGCGTGATCCGGCCAGCGGCGATGTGGAGCATCGAGGCGATGGCCTCGAGCGCCGAGATGGCCATGTCCTCGCCGGTTATGGCCGAGCTGATCCGGCTCGCGAATTCGGCCAGCACCCGCTGCTCGTGTGCGGCCTGCTGGGCGCGCTTCTGCAGCCAGGTTCGTTCCAGTGCGACAGCGACCTGGGCGCAGAGCGACTCGGCGATCTCGATCTCGGCGGAGGTGAGGTCGCGGAAGCCGGGTTCGTCGGGCGCGTTCGGAGCCCAGAGGTAGAGCACGCCGGCGAGCTGTGTGCCATTGCGGATCGGCACGGCAGCCAGTCCGTGCATACCGGTTGGCTGGGCGACCGGCGGGGTTTTGAGGAGCTCGCGCATGCGAGGCCCGCTGATGCTGCGGCGGGTTCGCATCAATTCCGCTTCGATGGCCCGGTCGCCCGTCTCGCGATTCCGAGCGTCGGCGTGCCCCTCGGTACGCAGCGACTCGGCGAGGTGGATCTCGACCTTGCCCGTTGCGGCCGGGTCCAGCAGGACGACGTGGGCGTGATCGACGCCGACCTGCCGGCTGACGCTGCGAAGCAGCGCCTCGGCAACGGCCTCCGGCGTGCGCGCCTGGTTCAGCGCGGCGGTGAGAATGCCCATCTGCATGACGCGCTGGCGATGCTCGCGCTCTCGTTCGATGGCGAGGGAAGCCTGCACGGCGATCGACGCGATACCGGCGATGGTCTGGAAGGTGTGGAGGTCCGCGTCGGTGAAGGGCTGGTCGTCGTAACGTGAGAGCGAGCAGACGCCGAACGCGCCGTCACCGTCCTGGATCGGACCAATCAGGAAGTGCCGGGCAACACGATGACCGGGTGGAGGGGCGGGGTCCAGTCCCGGCAGCTGGGAGCGCGGGCGCATGACGAATTGGCCGTCGCGCAGCGCCGGTGAGAACGCGGGCCAGTCGATGGGCTCGGTCCATTCCGGATTCCAGTCGTGACCATCCTGACGTCCGGCAACCACGGAGAGGTGCCGGCCATCGTCGTTCAGCAGCCAAATGATGGCGCGGTTGCAGCGAATCAAAGCCTCGACATCGGCGAGGATACGCCGGAGCGTGCCGCGCATGTCCTCCTGGGTGCGATGCGGAGATGGGATGGGATGATCCGAACCGGCGGCACTGGCGCTGGTGAGATTGTCAGAATCCTCGCTCATGCCAACTCCGATGACGTGGGCTTCATACGCGACTGGGAACGATTCCGCGATAGATGTTCCGTCACCGCTTCATGTGCTCCGGTCGGGAGACACCGAGCTCCGCCTGCGCGCGGGTGAGCGTGTCGTCGGCTGTCATGTCAGGATCCCACGGCAGCGGCCGGCGGACGTAGTATTCCAGTCCTTGGTTTGACTCGAGCGCGGCTGTTTCCTCGGGAGAGTCGTTGCTTTCCCTGCCGGCCGTTTGGGTGCGATGCGCGGCGATTGCCTGGCGCTTGATGGGCAGCCATGGAGTGATGTCGAGCCAGTGGGTGATCAGCTCCTCGGGTGTGCCGAGGTTTTGTCTGGATTGCTCGGAAATCTCGCCCAGCGGCTGATCGGGTGCGTCGGCCATCGCGAGCATGATTCTCCGTGGCGTGGCGCCGTGGTACAGCGCGGTGACCCGCCAGGGCGCATGGAGCCTTGGGAGGTATGCGGGATCGGCGGCGAGCTCGACAGCGCGACTGGCGAGCCGCCCGACGAAGATATGGTCTGGGTGCCCGTAGATCCCGTCAGGCCCGAAGGTCAGCACGGTATCGGGCCGGAGATCACGAATGTGGCCGACGAAGTGAGCCAGGATGGCCTCCTCCGATTGCTGGATGAGCGCGCGGGGGTCGTCGTTGTCCGGCGTGTTTTCCATGCCGGAGTCCCGGAACCCAAGCATGCGCAGCTCGCCCATGCCGACCAGCGACATCGCGGTGCGAAGCTCCTGCTCGCGAACCGCGCCGAGCGTTTCCTGGGTTGCGACCTCGCTGTCGCGGATCGTGCCGGCCTCGCCGCGGGTGGCGCAGACATAGGCGGTACGAAGTCCCCGCTCGGCCGCCCACGCCATCGTCCCGGCCGAGCCGAAGGTCTCGTCGTCGGGGTGGGCGAGAATCCAGAGCAGGTCGACGGGCGGGCGTCCCAGGCGTTCGTCAGCGGTCTTCATGCGCGCTCCTCGGTGGTGCGTCGAGTCCACCTCCGATTGTACGAGGTCAGGTGGCATCGGATGGCCTCATTGCGGTGATCAGGGCGCCAGGTCGGGTGTGCGGGGTCATGTCGACGCCCAGAAGCCCTGTATGGCTGATTCGAGCATTTGCTGGCGCTTCCAGCCGGAGAGGTAGATGGCGTGGGCGTCAGCGTCAGGCTCGTAGCGGTCCTTGACCGGTACCTGTTCCGGCCGAAGCCCGTCGATCGCGCCGATTGCCTCCAGGGCGGAGACGGCAACGCCTCTCGCCGACGCCTCGGCATCGGCATCCAGCGCCGACACGGGCTCACCGAGGGTGTCGGCGATGATTTGCAGCCAAAGCGGTGACTTGAGGGCGGCCGCGCCGTTGGCAAAAGTGGCAT
>CBFGRG010000052.1:0-11554 GCA_965651105.1 uncultured bacterium
GCCGCGAGCTGGTGAGGCGCGTGCTCGAAGAAGACGGTCTGGCGGTGCGCACGGCCGAGAACGGCCGGGTGGCGCTGACCTGTATCGAGCAGGCGCGACCAGCACTGATCGTGCTTGACTTGCTGATGCCCGAGATGGACGGGTTTGAGCTGATGAGCGCGATCCGGGAGCGGCCCGATTGGCGCTCGATCCCGATCGTGGTGTTGACGGTCAAGGATCTCGATCAGGAAGATCGGCGCCGGCTCGCCGGATCAGCGGTGACATTCCTGCAAAAGGGGCCAGCCGGTCGGGACAAGTTGCTGCGTGTGGTGCGGGAGGTGAGACGGCGGTCCGGCCGTGATCTGATCGCTTCAGCCGGGATCAGCAAGACGGGGGAGACGCGTGACGAAAGTGCTGTTGGTTGAAGACAACGAGATGAATCGGGACATGCTCTCCCGTCGCCTGGAGCGGCGCGGTTACGAGATCGTCCTGGCGGAGGACGGGCTCCAGGGCGTTGAGCAGGCAGCGACGGCTCGACCCGACATTGTCCTGCTCGACATGAGCCTGCCCGGTCTCGACGGCTGGGAGGTCGCGGGCCGACTGAAGTCCGACCCGGCCACGGCGGCTATTCCGATCATCGCGCTCACCGCCCACGCCATGGCGGGCGACCGCGAGCGCGCGTTGCAGGCGGGATGCGACGATTACGATACCAAGCCGATCGAGCTGCCCCGCCTGCTGGAGAAGATGACGGCCCTGCTCGACCGGGCGGCAACGTGACCCTGTCGCCGGAATCCGCCCCCGAGCGTCAGGCGCCCTCCCCAGATGCACTCCGCCGGCATCGTCACGAGCTGCGGACCCCTGTGAATCACATGCTCGGGTATGCCGAGCTCCTGCTCGAAGATGCTCCAGTCGGGGATGAGCCGTGGGCGAACCTGCTCGGCACAGTGCTCGCTGCCGGCCGGGCGATGCTCGATACCATCGGCGACTACATCGATGTGATCGGAGCGGGACACGAGCCGGACGCGGCGGTGGAGCACATGCGCGCGCTGGCGGCCGAGATCGACACCGCCTGTGACGCGCTCGAAGCCCTTGCCGCGACCCGCGATGACACCCAGGCCATCAGCGACCTCGCCGTGATCCGCGGCGCGGCCGCGAATCTGGTCGCGTACATTGCCGCTCCGGTCGACGCTCCGCGAGCCGAGCCCGAGGAGGATTCCGCTCCGCTGGTGCCGGATCGCCCGGAAATGGATGATCAGCCCGGGTCGATTCTCGTTGTCGATGACAATCCGGAAAACCGTGACATGCTGTCGCGCCGGCTGGAGCGGCTCGGTCACGACGTCGCCGTCGCGGCAGGCGGGCGTGACGCGCTCGACCTCCTGGCGACCCGGCACGTCGATGTTGTGCTGCTCGATGTGATGATGCCGGAGATGGATGGCTTCGAGGTGCTGACCCGGCTGAGGGCCGATTCTGCCACCCGCGACCTGCCGGTGATCATGCTGTCGGCGCTGGATGAGATCGGCGCGGCCGTGCGGTGCATCGAGATGGGCGCCGACGATTACCTGACCAAGCCGATCGACGCTGTGCTGCTGCGCGCGCGCATCGGCTCCTGCCTGGAGCGGAAGCGGTTGCGCGATACCGAGCTTGCCTATCTGCGCCAGGCTGCGCAGGTGACAGGGCCGGCGATCATCGCGAGCGCACTCGTCGCCGCCGATTCGGCCGACATGCCGGGCGAGGCGGATCTGCTCGACGCCATTCGGCGGGAGGCCGAGTGGGTCGACGCGCCGAAAGGCTCTGTCGTGTTTTCGGCTGGCGACCCCGGGGACAGCATGTATATCGTGCTGGCCGGTCGGCTGCGGCTCGATCCGCCGGAGGATGGGTCGGAGCGTCGTCAGGCTTCCGGTGAGGTCCGGCGGGGCGGCACGATCGGCGAGCTGGAGATGCTCACCGGGCAGGACCGGCCATTCTCGGCCACCGTCGTGCGCGACACCCGCCTTGCGCGCATCCCGCGCGATGGTTTCCTGCGCCTGGCGGAGTCCTACCCTCGCCTGTTGACCCGCACGACCGGCGATGTGATCGACCGCCTGCGCGATGCCTTCCAGCGCCGGCCTGAGCAGAGCCATGTCACCACGTTCGTGCTGTTGCCCACGAGTCTCGATGTGCCGATTGCCGATCTCGCTCGTGATCTTGCTGCGGAGATGCCGGTGCACGGCTCTACCCTGCTGATCGACAAGCATCGTCTCGGCTCACTGGTCGGCGCCGATGCGCTCGACGTGATCAACGATGACAACCCGGCCGACACGCTGGCCAGGCGGCTGAATGATCTCGAGCTGGACCACACCTACGTCATCTATCTGGCCGATGCCGCCGATTCGGCGTGGACGCGACGGTGCCTGCGCCAGGCGGATCACGTCCTCATCGTCGGCGTGGCAGGCTCACCGCCACCCCTTGAGCCGTTGACCGAAGCGGTCGATCGGCATGCACAGGGAGCCCGGATCGAGCTGGTGCTGGTGCACGAGCCTTCGACCAAGCGTCCCGTTGGTACCGCCGCGTGGCTGAATCGCTGGCAGGTCGACCTGCATCATCACCTGCGGCGCGGCGATCGGGGCGACCTGGCGCGTCTCACCCGTCGCCTGACCGGCAACGGGGTGGACCTCGTTCTCAGCGGCGGTGGCGCGCGCGGGTGGGCGCATGCCGGCGTGATCCAGGCCATCGAGGGCGCTGGCATTCCGATCGATGCGCTCGGCGGCACGAGTATGGGCGCCCTGCTGGGCGGTACCTACATCTCGGGAATGAGCTGGGACGAGATTCTGGACGGCGCGGCGATCTGGAGCTCTTCGCGAGGCTTGTTCGACTACACCCTTCCCATCGTATCGATCATCTCCGGCGGCAAGATCACCAGGATGCTGCGATCTGTGCTCGGCGACGCGATGATCGAAGACCTGTGGCACGGATTTTTTTGCGTGTCGAGCAGCCTGTCGCACGCCCAGCCGGTCGTGCATCGTCGAGGGGAGATGTGGAAAGCGGTGCGGGCCAGCATCTCCCTGCCGGGTTTCCTGCCGCCGGTGAAGGTGGACGACGAAGTGCTGATCGACGGCTCCTATCTCAACAACCTGCCCACCGACCTGATGCGACAGGTCTACCGGAGTGGGACGGTGATCGCCGTGAACGTCGACCAGGCAATCGAGCTGCCGGGGGCGTTCGACCCCGCCCCATCGCTGTCGGGATGGTCGGTGCTGCGTCGCCGGTTGCTGGCGCGAGGGACGGGCCTGCCACCCGGCCTTGCCACCACGTTCATGCGCGCCTCGTCCCTGTCCAGCGCCTACACCATGGGCACAAGCAAGGAGCTGGCGGACCTGACGATCGAGCCACCCGTCGCACAGTTCGGCACGCTCGATTTCGGCGCCTATCGGGAGATCATGGCGGTGGGATACGAGACCGCCAGCCGCCAGATCGAAGCCTGGCAGCGCATTGTAAACGAGCCGTAGTGTCGGGAGTTCGACTCTGGGGTTGTCACCCTGTGCTCGGCACGGGCGTTGCCTGCCACGAGTTTGGCCCCGGATGCGGCATGAACGGTCGCAGGAGCCGTTTCCACGGGGCATAATGCATCCACATACTGGCTGATATCGGGGCTGACGTATCTCGCGAGGCAAATCATGACAGAACGGCATACCGAGGTGTTGGTGATCGGCGGGGGCACGATGGGCACGGCTGCCGGTTGGGCCATCGCCCGGCGTGGTCACAGCGTGCGCGTGCTCGAGCAGTTCGACCATATCAACGCCCTGGCCAGCCACGGCGGTATCAGTCGCATCTTCCGGCACGCCTACGCCGAGGGCGAGGCCTACGTCCCATGGGCGCTGCAGGCCGATGACATGTGGCACGAGCTTCAGGATCGCGCCGGCACCTCGATCATCCATCGTATCGGCTGCCTCGACATGGCTGCGCCGGGGTACGAGCATGCAGCCCTCGCTCGTGCCAGTGCTGACGCCTATGATCTCGACTACGAGTGGCTGGACGGCGCGGAGATCCGCCAGCGATTCCCGGTCTGGAACGTGCCGGACGACTGGGTCGCATGCTACACCTCGCGGGCCGGGTATCTCGAAGTCGAGCCTGCACTCCGAGCGCTGGCGAGCGAGCTGCGGGATGCTGGCGGCGTGATCGAGACGCATTGCCGCGTGACGGGATGGAACGCTGACGGCGACGGCGTGAGCGTCGATACCAGCAACGGCACCTATACCGCCGACCGGCTGGTGGTCACTGGTGGCGCGTGGAACGTTCACCTGCTGCAGGCGCTGGGGTTGCCGCTGGATGTGCGGCGCAAGCCGATCTTCTGGCTCGCCTCGGAGCGGCCGGAGCTGGTCGAGCCGGATCGATTCCCCTGCTGGATCGCCGAATGCGACTACGGGCATCCCTACGGACTGCCTCGGGTCGGCGTGCCGGGATTCAAGACCGGCCACCACGCCGGCGGCGACGAGGCCGATCCCGAAACGCTCGATCGCGAGATTCGCGATTCCGACCTCAGCGCGAGTCTCGGACCGTTCTTCGAACGCTACATGAATCACTACAGCGGACGAGTCGAGGACGCCTCGGTCTGCATGTACACGATGACGCCCGACGAGGACTTCATCATTGATCGACATCCCGAGCACGAGCAGGTCGTTTTCGCGGCGGGATTCAGCGGTCACGGGTTCAAGTTCGCTCCGGTCATCGGCGAGCATCTGGCCGATTTGTCACTCGATTCGGCCGCACAGGCGCTTCCCACATTTGGCCTCGGACGGTTCGCCGTCGCCCATTGATGACCACGTCTCCATCAGGACGTGGTCGTCGCTCGCCACACACCGTGATGCCAACCCTGCTATCGAGGTCGGCTCACGTGTTGTTTGCCTACTCAAAATTACGGGATCGTCGGCTGCCTGAACCTTGCATCGCCAATTTTCTCATGATGGCTCGACTTGCAAATTGGCCTAGTCTTCGTGTACCTGGTGTCAAGCTGGTTGGACGAGTGCCATGAGCGACCGTGGTCCAGGCTTCACGCGAGTGTGACCGGTCGAATCAGCGTGACGGGGGTTGATAAATGATGCGCGCAATCGTTCAGGATCGATTCGGTGGGCCCGAGGTGCTCCGCGTGGCAGATGTGCCTGTCCCCGAACCCGCGCCGACTGAGGTGCTCATCGAGGTCGAGTACGTTGGCGTGAACCCTGTGGATGGCAAGGTCCGTCGCGGTCAGAGTGTCGCGCCATGGATGGGCGAGTTCCCGATCACGTTGGGGTGGGATGTCGTTGGCATCGTTCGGTCGACCGGGCTCGGTGTCACAAGGTTCTCCCGCGGCGACCGGGTCTACGGCATGCCGAGGTTTCCGCGCGCCGCCAGGGGGTACGCGCAATTCGTGACGGCGCCCTCGCGACAGGTCTGCCTCGTTCCTGACGGCCTGGACCCGTCCCTCGCCGCCACCGTCCCGCTGCCGGCGACGACCGCCTGGCAGGTGGTTGTTGACACCGCTGGGGTGTCCGAGGGCGATCGCGTTCTCGTGATCGGGGCGAGCGGCGCGGTCGGAAGGTTTGCGGTTCAGCTTGCCCGGCATCGGGGAGCCGAGGTTTTCGCCGTTGCGTCCTCGCGGCGGCACGGTGAGCTCGAGTCGCTTGGTGTCAGTCGAGCATTCGACTCGGCCAGCGACGAATGGCAACGTCAGGTGCGAGACGTCGATTTGGCAATCGATCTCGTTGGAGGCGAGACTGGCAGCCAGACCGTTGGCTCGGTCCGGCGCGGCGGGCTCGTGATCAGCCTTCCGTCGAACAACCAGGGAACGCTTTTCGATACGGCCTCCCGCGCGGGCGTGGGTGCGACGTCGCTCATCGTTGAGCCGGATCGGGTTGCGCTGGAGAGCGTCAGCGATCTCATTGCCAGCGGAAGCGTGCAGGTCGGCGCGCCAACTGTCTTCCCGCTGGATGACGTGCAGACCGCTCACCGGCTGCTGGACGATGGGGCGCCACAGGGGAAGATGGTGCTCGAGGTGTAGCGGCGAGTGCTGCACGGTGCAGAGAGGCAGGGACTGCCCGTGGGTCCACGAGCGCCTCAAGTGCGAACAACAGATGAATCAGGAGGAGAGTCTCATGCAACACCCACCGATGGTTCCCGCGGTATCCGATGGCGACGCGTCAGATCGTGTCGAGACGGTCTTCGCGGACATTCGCGAAACCCGCCAAACCGATTTTATCAACAACTTCTGGCGCGTCATCGCGAACGACCCCGCGCTGCTGGAACGGACCTGGGCTGAGCTCAAGGAGGTCATGGCTCCCGGCGCGCTGGATCCGGTCGTCAAGGAATTGATCTACATTGCCGTGTCGACGGCCAACGGTTGCACGTACTGCATCCGCTCGCACACGGCATCGGCGAAGCAAAAGGGCGCGACCGACGAAATGCTCGCCGAGCTTCGCGCGGTGGTTGCCGCGGCCTCGAAGACGAACAGCCTGGCGACCGGGTTGCAGGTTCCGGTCGACGAGGCGTTCATCGGGGAATAGCGAGCGCTGGTGGGCGGGTAAAGGCGACGCGAAGCGTTGTCGATGTGAATAGAGAGACCTCCCTGCCGACTCCTCTCCCATGATGAGAAGTCGGTAGGGAGGTCTTTCGACTGGCTCGAAAATGCGTTGTGGGATGGCACGTCACCCGGGAGCCTGCATTACCCGAGATGAGGGGCGGACCGACGCAGGGGCTCCCGCACGACGCTACCTCGGCTCGTTCCCCGCGGGAAGTTGCTCCAGCTCCTCGGGCTCTTCCTCGACTCCGAAGAGGCTCCATTCTGACAGGCGGAACGCGTTGAGCGGGTCGAAGACTGCCGCCTCGGCAAGGGCGAGGTCGTCCTCGTCGTCGACATCCGGCAGCGCTGCCAGCGCCGTGTAGATCGCGTCCGGATCGGCCCCGGCCGGCCAGCCTCCACCGGCGGCGCGCCATTCCTCGATGATATCGATCAGGCGACGGTCACTGACGATGTAACCCGCAGCAGACGTCTTGCGGGCGCTGCCACTATCGAGCACCGTGCCGAGACCTTCTCGCAGGTCACGCTGGAACGCGCTGAACCGCTCCTCGTCCATGTGCGCCGTGAACGGGAAGAGGCGCCTGTCGCGCGTTTGGAGGAAGTCGATCACGCGTTTGGTGACCTCATGATGGTAGGTTCTCGGCGGCGTGATCTGGGCCATGGGTATCTCCTCGAGCGGCCGGCAAACCGGCATCGTGTCGTCCATCTACTGTGCTCCATTGTACCCGCCAGGTGACGTATCGGCCGGGGTTCGCGGTATGCTGGCCTGACAGGCTCCGCCGCCGGGTGGGGCGACCGGCGGCGACCGATGTGCTGGTGCCGCACGGCATGATCCACGCAACAAGGAATACCCATGCCCTCGCAAATCACGGGCGCCACCCCGCTGGTGACGCATACGCTCGACAACGGACTCACCATCTTCCTGCGGGAGGATCACGGTGCTCCGCTCACCTCGTTCTGGGTCTGGTACCGCGTCGGCAGCCGCAACGAGCTGCCCGGCTGGACCGGCGTCTCCCACTGGGTGGAGCACATGCAGTTCAAGGGCACACCTTCGCTGGAGAAGGGCGCCATTTTCCGTGAGGTTTCCCGCCACGGCGGTACGCTCAACGCGATGACTTCGATGGACTGGACGGCCTATTTCGAAACGCTGCCGGCCGACGCCATCGATCTTTCGCTGCGGATCGAAGCGGATCGCATGCGAAACTCGCTGTTCGACGCCGCCGAGGTCGAGAGCGAGCGAACCGTCATCCTCAACGAGCGGCAGGGCGCCGAGAATCGCCCCACTTATCACCTCGCCGAGGAGTTGATCGGTGCGGCGTTCCGCCAGCATCCGTACCGGCACATGGTGATCGGCACCGAGTCGGACTTGCGCGCCATTACACGGGACGATCTCTACAACCACTACCAGACCTACTACACGCCTCGTAATGCCTTCATCTCGGTCGCAGGGGATTTCGACGCGAGTGACATGATCGAGCGCATCGCGCGGGCGTTTGGCGACATTCCTGGCGGCGACCCAATATCCGCGCGGATCGCGGAGGATCCGCCGCAGATGGCCGAGCGTCGAGTCACGCTGCGCCGGCCGAGCCCGGCCGCCTACATGATGATGGGCTATCGGATGCCAGCCGCGAGTCACACCGACATCCCGGCGATCCTGGTGGCCGACGCGGTGCTGTCCGGCGCCAAGCCGATGGGGCTCGGTGGCGGCAGCGCCAACGGCCGCTCGGCTCGTCTCTATCGGTCGCTCGTATCGACTGGTCTCGCCCGGGGCGCATCGTCCAGCACCGGGATGCACATCGACCCCTTCCTGTGGACCTTTTCAGCCACTGCCCTGCCCGGCGTCGAGCCGGATCGGATCGAGGCTGCGTTCGAGGAGCAGATCGACCGGCTGCAGACCTCGCTGGCATCCGAAGAGGAGTTCCTGAAGGCGCGCAAGCAGGCTCGCGCCCAGTACGTCTACTCGCGCGAAACGGTCACCGCCCAGGCGTTCCTGACCGGGCAGATGGAGATCGTCGATCACGCCGGCAGGGTCGATACGCTGGAGAGCGAGCTGGCGGCGGTGACGCCCGAGGATGTCCAGCGCGTCGCCAGGACGTGGCTGGTGCCGGAGGGGCGGACCATCGGTTGGCAGCTCGCCTCCGGTGACGGCGAGGTCTTTGCCGGCGCGGACGTGCCTGTTGACGATGTGATCGAGCAGGAGGCGGTCAAGCCGTTCTCGCTGGAACGGCCGTGGCATCTCAGCGATGGTATCGAGTCCGGCGGGTCCTACGGGTTCCAGCGGATGACGCTGCCGAACGGGATCGTCCTGCTGACCCAGGCACGGCCCGGTGACGAGGCCATCGACGGAACGATCAGCATCGAGGCCGGTCAGACCGCCACCGGGGACCTGCGCCCCGGCGTCGCGTCGATGATGGCCGACATGCTCAATCGCGGCACCGCCCACCGGTCCTTCGAGGAATACAACGAGGCGGTCGACAGTCTCGGCGCGATTCTCGGCGCCGGCGCCGGGCGGCGTGACGTCAGCGTCGATTTCCACTCGCTCGCCGAGGACCTCCCCGCCGTGCTTGATCTCGTTGCCGATCTCGTTCGCAACCCGACCTTCCCTGAGGACGAGCTGGAACGCGTGCGCCAGCAGATCATCACCGGCCTGCGGGAGGACGAGGATGACACGGGCTCAGTCGCCGGCGATGCGATGCGCGAGCTGCTCTACCCGGAAGACAGTCCCTCGCGCCAGCCGCTCGATGGTACCGTCGAGTCGGTCAAGGAATTCACCCGCGACGACCTGACGGGGTACCACGGCGCTCACGTCGCGCCCGGCACAATGCGGGTCGCGATGGTCGGCGGGATCGACGACATTCAGCAGGCGGCCGAGGCGATCAGGCGGGTGTTCGGCGACTGGCAGCGGGAGGCACCCGAGGTGGTCCCGCCGCGGCGGATCGAGCGGCCGGATGCCCTGAAGCGCGACGATCGCATCATCGCAGGCAAGAGCCAGAGCAATATCATCATGGCGCTGCCGACGATTCCGCGGGATCACGAGGACTACTACGCGCTCAATGTCGCCAACGTGATTCTTGGCCAGCTCGGGCTGATGGGGCGGCTCGGCTCGTCCGTCCGCGACGAGCAGGGACTCGCCTACCACGTTTCCAGCTCGCTCTCGCCTGGTCAGGCATCGAGCCTCTGGACGGCCCGCGCGGGGGTCGATCCCGCCAACGTCGATCGCACGATCGAGGGCATCCTCACCGAGGTGCGCCGGTTGCAGGACGAGCCTGTCAGCGACGAGGAGCTCGCCGACGCGAAGACCTACATTGTCGGCAGTCTTCCGCTCAGCCTGGAGTCGCTCGGTGGCGTCACGAACCTGTTGCTCAGCATCGAGCGGTTCGGGCATGGTCTGGACTATCTCGACCGCTTCCCCGACATCATCAATGCGCTCACCGTCGAGGACTTGCAGCGCGCCGCAAAGACGCATCTCGATCCGGATCGCGTCGTGATCGGCACGGCCGGCCCCGGCGTTGCGGAGGAGCGTGCATGAGGCTTCTCGAGGTCAACGTCGGTCTTCCCGCGCCCCTGCACGACGACGGCACCGGCCGCGAGGTGATGAGCGGCATCGGCAAGCGGCCGGTTGGGGTTTCCGAGGTGGAGGTGGGGCGCTTCAACATCGCCGGCGACGGGCAGGCCGACCTGGTCAATCATGGTGGCGCCGACAAGGCAATCTACTGCTATCCGCACGACCACCTCCCGGCATGGGATGTCGAGATTGGCTACGGCACCGGCATCCCCGCGCCGTTTGGCGAGAACCTGTCGGTGCTTGGACTGACCGAGGACGATGTGCGGATCGGCGATCGCTGGCAATGGGGCGAGGCCGTGCTGGAGGTTGCCCAGCCGCGCTGGCCCTGCTTCAAGCTCGGCCTGCATTCGGGGCACCGCACGTTGCCGGCAAACCTTATCGCCACAGAGCGGTCGGGGTGGTATTGCCGGGTGGTGACGGAAGGCCGCGCCCCGGTGCGCGGCGACCTGACGTTGGAGTATCGCGACCCCGAGGCGCCGACGGTGCGCGAGACGTTCCGGGCTGCGAAGGGTGAAGTGCCCGGAGATCGCGCGGCCGTGATCGCGTCGCACCCGGCGCTCGCTGCCCGCTGGCGGGAACTGATCGTGAAACGCTATCGCCTGGCCGGCGTGCCTTCCTGAACACGCCATCCGGGTGATCACCGCGGGATTCGCCTCGTCGGCCCGCCACAGGGGCGGCCCGCGATGAACAGCCGCCACAGGGGCGGCGCTACCGGGGATGTATCCGGCTCCAGTTTCAATGGCCGGTGCCGGGCGATGACGGCCGTTACGTCCCCAACTGCCGGAAGTGGACGAGGTTGGTGCGGCCGGATTCCTCCGTCATGGGCAGCGATCCGACCAGCAGCGCGTACTCACCCTGTTCGGCCATACCCTCATCGATCACCCGCTGGCCAGCCTTGCGGAAGACCTCGTCCGGGTCGGGATCGACCGGTACCACGATGCTGCGCACGCCCCAGACCAGGCCAAGCTGCCGCGCGACCTCTTCCGTGTCCGCCACCGCGATGATCGGGGGTGTCGGGCGATATTTCGCCACGCGACGCACGGCGGACCCCGACTTGGTGAAGACCAGCAGGAATCTCACCGGCGTATCGACCGCAAGCGCATAGGCTGCGCGGGCGATTGCGTCGGCGAAGCGGTGTTCCTTGTCGTCCGGTTCGATCGGCGCGTGCTCGGCGGCTCGCGGCGAGCGCACGGCGCCATCGCGCTCGACCTCCTTGATGATGCGATCCATCGTCCGCACCGCCTCGATCGGGAACTTCCCGACCGCGGTCTCGGCCGAAAGCATCACCGCGTCGGTGCCGTCCCAGACGGCGTTCGCGACGTCGCTGGTTTCGGCGCGGGTGGCGACCGGCTGGGTGATCATCGACTCCAGCATCTGGGTGGCAGTGATCACGGGAACGCCGAGCTCGTTGGCGATGCCGATGATTTCCTTCTGGGCACGAGGTACCTGCTCCGGCGGGAGCTGCACGCCGAGGTCGCCAC
>CBFGRG010000053.1:0-11468 GCA_965651105.1 uncultured bacterium
ATCTGCGGCAGGAAATACGTCGCCACCGGCATCGCGAGACCGAGAAGCACGAACGTCGCCACTAGCGCGATCAGGCGGCCGGTCCGAAGCATTCGCAGCCATTCCAGGCGCCAAGGACTCATGATGAGGTTTCGTCGGTTCGATGCCACGGACCGGTGCGGGTCAGGCGGAAAAACGCGTCCTGCAACGAGTCCTCGCGGGACAATGCGACGAGCCGGGAGCCGGTCTCGACAAGCAATCGCGGCAGCTCCAGCTCGGCACGGTCGGGTTCGGCAATGTCGATGGAAATCTCGCCCCGGCCAAGCGCCTGGGCCGAGCGCACCCAGGCCGAATCGCGAAGCGCGGCCAGCAATGCGTCGCCAGGCGGTCGCACCGCCACCCGCCACACCCCAGGTGCCTGCGCGAGAAGCTCATCCAGTGATCCCTGATAGACGACATCGCCTTCGGCGAGTATCCCGATGCGGTCACAGATGCGCTGGACGTCGGCCAGGTCGTGGCTCGACACCACCACGGCCGCGGTGCGACCTAGCTCAGCCAACAGATCGATAATCTCCCACCGGCCAGCCGGATCCAGCGCCGCCGCTGGCTCGTCGGCGATGAGGATGCGCGGCTCACCGATCAAGCCCACCGCAAGCCCCAGCCGCGATCGCATCCCGCGAGAGAATCCGCCAACGCGACGCCGCGCGGCGTGACGCAACCCCAGCGTTGCCAGCACCTCGTCGATCCGCCCGGGCGCCACCGGGCGACCCAGCAGGCCGAGCGTCGCCTCCAACACCTCGGCGGCGGTCAGCCAGGGTTCGAACTCGGGGATGTCGGGACAGTAGGCAATCCTGTCCCTGGGCACGCCAGTCTCGATCGTGCCCGATGTTGGGCGGCGCAGGCCGACCAACAGCTCCATCGCCGTGGTCTTGCCCGAGCCATTCGGCCCAACGAGTCCATAGACACCGCGCCCCGGGATTTCGAGGTCAACCCCCGCCAACGCCACGGTCTGGCCATAGACCTTGCGCAGCCCGGCGGTGCGAATCCCGATCATCGCTCCTTTCCAAACACGAGGTAGAGCACGCCGCCGAGCGGCACGGAGACGACACAGATGATCGCCCAGAGCCATTTCGGCAGGTGTCGCACGCGCTCGGCTCGCGCGATATCAGCAAGGCAATACGCCACAAACGCAACCGCAACAGCGATGAGGGGGACCAATGCCAACAGCCACGTTCGATCCACCTACGCTCTCCCCCCTTGGCCATCGAACCTCAATCGTCGTTGGTTCGAGCTATCCGACCGCCTGCGGAGCGGGTGCGTCCTGAAGATGCAGCACGCGGTCGACGTGCGAAAGAACATCCTCACGCAGCACGAGATCGTCCGAAAGCGACGTCCCCACCGAGGGAACCAGCTCCCGCAGCTTCGGCATCCACACTTGGAACTCCTGCGGGAAGCATGCGCGCAACACGTCGAGCATGATCGAGGTGGCCGTCGAGGCTCCCGGCGACGCGCCCATCAGCCCGGCGATGCTGCCGTCGCTCGCCGCCACGACCTCGGTACCGAACACGATCGCACCTCGCTTGGTGCCGGTCGGCTTCATCGTTTGCACGCGCACCCCGGCGTGGATCAGCTCCCAGTCGTCCTCTTCGACGGTCGGCACGAAGTCGCGCAACACGCCGATTCGATCGGCATGCTTTTGCAGCACCTGTCCGATGAGGTACCGGGTCAGCGCGAACTCGTCTTTCGCCACCGACAGCATCGTCAGGATGTTGTGAGGCGTGATCGCGCGCGGGAGGTCGGTCCACCGGCCGCGCTTGAGATAGGTTGGCGAGAATCCGGCGTAGGGACCGAACAGCAGCCCGGGCTTGCCGTGGTGGTAGCGCCGGTCGAGGTGCGGCATCGCCATCGGCGGCGCCTTCGCCTGCGACCTGCCATAGACCTTGCCTTCGTGCTTCGCGATAACCTCCGGGTTGGTGCACCGCAGGAACTGCCCGCTGACGGGAAACCCGCCATACCCCTTTGCCTCTGGGATACCGGACTTCTGCAGGAGATGGACGGCATACCCCCCGGCACCGATGAACACGAACGGCGCCGTCCTCGTCTTTGGCGCGCCGCTGGCCCGGCTGGTCGCCGACACGGTCCACCGGCCGTCCCGCTGCCGCTGGAGATCCGTGACCTCGGTGCCCCGCAGCAACTCCAGTCCCTGCCGCTCGGCAGCAGCGAAAAGCTGCTTCGTCAACGTGCCGTAATCAACGTCGGTTCCACGGTCGACCCGGGCCATGGCCACGGGCGCACTTCCCGTGCGACCCTCCATCATCAGGGGCGACCACTCCGCCATGGTGGCGCGGTCCTCCGTGTACACAAGCCCTTCGAACAGCGGCCTCCCGGTCAGCGCCTGGGTACGATCGCGCAGGAACGCCACGTCTTCTTCACCGGACACAAAGCTCATGTGCGGCACCGGATGGATGAAGTCACCGGGATCCGGCAGGCGCCCAGCCTCGACAAGTGCCGCCCAGAACTGGAGCGATTCCTGAAACTGCTCGTTGGTACGAATCGCCTTGGCGAGATCGATCGAGCCATCCGGCAGTCGCGGGGTGTAGTTCAGCTCGCACAACCCGGCGTGCCCGGTGCCGGCGTTGTTCCACCCGTTCGAGCTCTCCTCGCCGACCTCATCGAGACGCTCATACGCGACGATTGACCAGTCCGGCCGCACCTGTTGCAGCAGGATGCCAAGGGTCGCGCTCATGATGCCGCCGCCGATCAGGACGACGTCCACATCGGCCGATGCCTTGCCCACAGATTCTCCTTCCAGCCCAAGGTTCACGTTCCCGCCGAACATCGCGCGTCCGGTCCGCGGTCATGCTAACGCCCGCGCACGCAGCGCGCCAGAGATCGGGGCGACCGATGCGACCGGCTACACTTGTTGCGCCGGGAACATCCCGGTTGACGGCCGAACCGCAGGATGCCGCCTCCATGGATCACGTGTATCGAACCATCGCCCGCGCCGGCTCGATCGAGCTGGAGATCAAGAAGTCTCGCTTCATCTGCCACGTCGAGCGCGCGAACAGCGACGAGGCCGCCAGGGCATTCATCGCCGAGATGAAGAAGCGCTATTGGGACGCCAACCACAACTGCTCGGCCTACGTCATCGGCGATCGCGGCGACATCCAGCGCACCAGCGACGACGGCGAGCCGTCCGGCACGGCCGGCGTGCCCATGCTCAACGTCCTGCTCAAGCGCGAGCTGACCGACACCGTCGCCGTCGTCACCCGGTACTTCGGCGGCGTCAAGCTCGGCGCCGGTGGCCTGATCCGCGCCTACGGCCAATCCGTCTCGGCCGCCATCGATGAGGTTGGGGTGGTCGTCCGCAAGGAGCTCACGCAGGTGGCTGTACTCGCCGGGTTCGAGGATGCCGGTCGGCTGGAAAATGCCGTTCGCGCCGACGGCCGCGAGCCGGATGATGTCCAATACGGCGAAAACGTGACCATCCTGCTCACGCTCGATCCGGCGGACGTGCCCGACTTCGAAGCATCGGTCGCTGAGCAGACCAGCGGCCGCGCTACAGTGGAAACACGACGGACGGTTCACGCCGAGGTGCCGGAAGGCGAGCTCGGCTGACCGAACGAGGAATCGAGGGAACCGCATGAACCAGCCAGATCCCAAGCGCGGCATGAAAGTCCGCGTCGATCCGCACCGCTGCATCACGAACGGCATGTGCACTCGAGCCGCGCCAGGCATCTATACGATCGACGAAGAAACCGGCGTCGCGGTGCTCAACGATGAAGACGGCTCGGCGACGGTTGAGCAAATCTTCGCCGGCGCGCGAGCCTGCCCGACCCAGGCGATCATCATCGAGCAATTCGGCCATCGCGTCTTCCCGCAAATCCTGACGCCCATGTGGGGCGACGTCACCCCTGGCCGCGAGCCCACGCCAGACGACGAGGAGTCGTAGGGAACGGCCTTTCGCCTGCCCGGCACGACGATGTGAAACGCCGTCACGCCGAAGCGAGGGTCGTGCGTCCACAACATCTCAGCATCGCGCGAGCGCAGTCGCAGACCAGTTGCGATGACAGCGAGCAAGCAAAACCGCGGTCCGGCGCAATGCCGGACCGCGTTTCGCCGTTCCTGGACTGGGGCTGGACTAGAAGTCCATGCCACCGCCCGGCATCGGCGGCATCGGGGCTTCCTTCTCCGGCTTGTCGGAGATGAGGGCCTCGGTGGTCAGGATCATGCCTGCGATCGAGCCGGCGTTCTCAACCGCCGAGCGGGTGACCTTCGCCGGGTCGATGATGCCGACCTTGAGCATGTTCACGTACTCGTCGGACATCACGTCGTAGCCGACATTCTCGTCCTTCTTCTCCTGCTGGAGGCGGCGGACCATCTCGATCACGACCGAGCCGTCGCGGCCGGCGTTGCGGGCAATGCCTCGCATCGGCTCCTCGAGCGCGCGGCGGAGGATGTTGACACCGGTCTTGATGTCACCCTCGGCCTTGACGTCGTCGAGCGCGCTGATCGCGTGGATCAGGGTCACGCCACCACCCGGGACGATGCCCTCTTCGACGGCGGCGCGGGTCGCGCTGAGCGCGTCCTCAACCCGGTGCTTCTTCTCCTTGAGCTCGGTCTCCGTCGCGGCGCCAACCTTGATCACGGCCACGCCACCGGCGAGCTTCGCGAGGCGCTCCTGGAGCTTCTCGCGGTCGAAGTCGGAGGTCGTCCGCTCGATCGAGGTGCGGATCTGGTCGACGCGAGCCTGGATCGCCTCCTGGCTGCCCTGGCCTTCGACGAAGGTCGTCTCATCCTTGGTGGCCACGATGCGGCGGGCCGAGCCGAGGTCGGCGTCGGTGACGCTGTCGAGCTTGCGGCCGATGGTCTCCGAGATCACCGTCGCGCCGGTCAGCGCGGCGATGTCCTGCAGCATCTCCTTGCGGCGGTCACCGAAGCCCGGCGCCTTGACGGCGAGGCTCTGGAAGCGGCCCTGGAGCTTGTTGACGACCAGCGTGGCGAGCGCCTCACCGTCGACATCCTCGGCGATGATCACGAGCGCCTTGCCCTGGCGAGCAACCATCTCCACCGTCGGCAGGATGTCCTGGATCGAGCTGATCTTCTTGTCGGTGATGAGGATGAACGGATCGTCGAACGCCGCCTCCATCCGCTCCGTGTTGGTCACGAAGTACGGGGAGATGTAGCCGCGATCGATCTGCATGCCCTCGGTGAACTCGGTCTCGAACTCGAGGCCCTTGGACTCCTCGACGGTGATCACGCCGTCCTTGCCGACCTTGTCCATGACCTCGGCGATCAGGTTGCCGATCTCGGGATCAGCGGCCGAGATCGAGGCGACCTGGGCGATCTCTTCCTTGCCCTTGACCTCGGTGGCCAGCTCGCGAATGCGGCCGACAATGGCGTCGGAGGCGAGGTCGATGCCCTGCTTGAGCAGCATGGCGTTGGCGCCGGCGGCGACGTTGCGCATGCCCTCGTGGACGATCGCCTGGGCGAGGACGGTGGCGGTGGTGGTGCCGTCACCGGCGGCGTCGTTGGTCTTGGTCGCGGCCTCCTTCAGGAGCTGCGCGCCCATGTTGGCGAACTGGTCTTCCAGCTCGATTTCCTTGGCCACCGTGACACCGTCGTGCGTGACGGTCGGCGCGCCGAACTTCTTGTCGAGCGCGACGTTGCGACCCTTGGGGCCGAGGGTGGTCTTGACGGCGTTGGCGAGAACGTCGACACCCTCCTTGAGGGACTGTCGCGCCTGCTCGTTGAACTCGAGAACCTTTGCCACTGATGTGTCTCCTGTTCTATCTCGGGATCGGTGGTCGATCGATCGAAATTACGGGTCTAGCTGATGACAGCCAGGATGTCCTTCTCGGAGAGAATGAGCACATCCTCGTCATCGACCTTGAACTCCGTGCCGGCGTACTTGGCGTAAATCACCTCGTCACCGACCTTGACTTCCATCGGGATGCGATCGCCGTCGTCGTCAAGGCGACCCTCACCGGCGGCAACCACGGTGCCCCGCTGCGGCTTCTCCTTGGCCGTGTCGGGAAGCACGATGCCGCTCTTGGTGGTCTCCTCGCGCGAGGCGGGCTTGACCACCAACCGATCGCCGAGAGGCTTGAGCGTCGTCTTGGTGTCTGCCATGGTCCTGCAATCCTCCTGAAAAAGATGCGCTGCTGCGCCATAAAAGCGGGTGACAACGTGCGAGCGACGGATGGGAACATCCCGACCGTATCTCGCGACCGCCACGAGCGTAGCACAGCGATTTAGCACTCTGCAAGGGTCGAGTGCCAGCAATCTGGCAATCGCCACTCACAGAGTGCTAATTCCCGCCATGGGCTACGTTGAACTGGCTGGAACTCTAGATTCCGGGGGCCTGCAGCGCCGGGACGTAGCTCGCCGCATCGAGGATCGGGGGCTGACCGGCGATCTGGATCGAATCCGGAACCGCCAGCAGCGCGGAGGGAACGTTGGTCACCGGCGTGATCACGCTGGTGAGGGTCGCGCCGCCGGTCGCCTGCGACGTCGCCTCGATCACGAAGTACATCTCCTGCCCCTCGACAACCTGACTGATCACGATCAGCCAGCGGACACCGTCCTCGACCGTCACCGCGTCAACCAGCGTCGCGCCAGCGAACGTATCGGTCTGGATAAGGGAGTTCGCGAACGCACGCGGCGCGGACGTTGTCGTCACATCGTCGGAAACCCAGACGACGGAAACGATCACCGGCTGGCTGGCCGCCTGGAATCGCACATTGGTGTCGTCGCTCGCGCTGATCGTCCAGTCATCGCTGTAGCGGACTTCCAGCCCGCTCGCCGGGATCACATGGGCATTCGCCGGACCCGCGGCTGCCGTCTGCCCGCCCGTAGCAGGCGTCGGATCGGCTGGCTGCGTGCCGGGCGTCGTCTGCCCGCTGTTGATCGCCGAGCCAAGATCGCCGAGACCGCCACCCCCAGTGTCCGGCGTCGGGCTCGGCGCAGGATCGGACGTCTCCGTCTCGACCGCACCGGTCCCCTGCCCCGCCGCGTCGATGGTCTGCTGCATCTGCGTCGCATCGACACCCTGGAAGATCGGCGTGCCGTCAATGGTGACGCTTGCCTGGGCATCGGTCATTGCGGTGGCGAAGTTGGACGGCGTGGTCAGGAGCACCGCCATCGACGTCGTCGACGGGTTCTCGATCACCAGGGTGAAGATCGCCAGCGTCACACCTTCGGTGGTCGCCAGATCGATCGAGTAGGAGACATTGTCGTAGTCGCCGCGATCGATCTGCTGCGTCGCGCTCTCACTCTCGAACCCCTCCAGCAGCACGTTGCGCACTTCGTTGGAGCTCACCGGGAACGACGTGCCGCCATAGCCGACGATCGCCGAACCCTTGCTCAGTGCCAGCAGCTCGAGATCCTGCTCGACGATGCTGACGTCGGTCTCCTGCACCCAGCCGGGTTCCCAGGCCACCGTTTGGCCGGTGACGATTTGCTTCGAGCCGCCAGTCTGCGCGCTCACCTGTGGGACGCTCATGGCCAGCGTCAGCAGCATCGCGCCAATCAGCGCGAGCACCGCGTGTCGTCGTCGGTTCATTGTCGTGGTTCCTCCCCGCCGCATTCCCTCGCGACGTGTCGCTCAATCGGTCACCGGTTCACCTTAACGCAGCCGGTAGTGCCGCGACGACCCGGCCGCCTTGTGAAATGACGTCGCCGGACGCGCTTCGGTTCCCCGATCTTCACCCCGCGCCGCGGCGCCAAAACCCGGTAGAATTGGGCTACGACACGATGGCGGCGATGCTCGCACCCGACCCGGAGAGGACAGACAGTCGTGGACACTCGAACACTCTCGGACTTTCTCGCGGCACGCGTGAAGAGCGCTGCCCCATCCCCCACCCTCGCGGTGTCCGACAAGGCGCGCCAACTGAAGGCCGAGGGCGTCGATGTGATCGACCTCGGCGGCGGTGATCCCGACTTCATCACCCCGGAGCACATCCGGAAGGCGGCGATCGACGCCATGAACAGCGGCGATACCCACTACGTCGCCAGTCCGGGCACGCCGGCCCTTCGCAAGGCAATCGCGAAAAAGCTGCGCGACGACAACGGGCTCGAATATGACCCGAACGGCGAAATCCTCGTCACGCCGGGTGGCAAGGCGGCCCTCTTCGAGGCCGCGATGGCGATGGTCGAGCCGGGCGTCGAGGTGCTCGTGATCGAGCCGGCGTGGGTTTCCTACGCACCCCAGATCGAGCTTGCCGGCGGCACAGCGGTCGCCGTTCCGACCAGCCCGAACGACGGATGGGCCGTCACCGAGGAGGCCCTGGAGGCGAAGGTGACGCCGGCCTCCCGCGTGATCCTGATCAACTCGCCGAACAACCCGACCGGTCACGTCATGAACCGCGCCGAGCTGGAGGCGATTGCCAGTGTCGCACGGCGGCACGACCTGCTGGTGTGGACCGACGAGATGTACGAGAAGATCATCTACGACGGCAACGAGCACATCAGCATCGCGACGCTGGACGGCATGCGCGACCGCACGCTGACCTTCAACGGGCTCTCCAAGGCCTACGCGATGACCGGATGGCGTCTCGGCTACGTCGCCGGGCCGAAGCCGCTGATCGCGAAGATGAGCACCGTCCACAGTCATGCGGTCACCTGCGCGACCTCGTTCGCCCAGGCGGGCGGCGTCGCCGCGCTGGAAGGTCCGCAGGATGCCATTTTCGACATGGTGCAGGCATGGGACCGCCGCCGCCGCCTCATGTCCGACGGCATCAGCGCGATCAAGGGGCTTTCGCTGCCGCTGCCGGAGGGCGCCTTCTACGCGTTCGTCGATGGCCGTGAAACCGGGCTCGACTCCGCCGAGCTCGCCGCGAAGATGCTCGACGTCGCGCACGTGGCCGTCGTGCCCGGCATTGCCTTCGGCGAATCCGGCGAGGGGCACGTGCGGATGAGCTTCGCGACCGGCGACGATGCCCTGCAGCAGACCATCGAGCGCCTCACCAATCTCTTCGGCGCTCGCTGATTCAACGCGCGGACCAATTCGATTTCGGGCCGGTCTCTTGCCGGCCCGTCGGGCGTCGTGTCGCCATCAGGGCAGCACGCCGAACCAATTCACGAAAGGACGATCATGACCGCCACCGACGACCGCTTGAAGGAGCTCGGCATCGAGCTCCCCGAGGCGATTCAGCCCGCCGCCAACTACGTTCGCCACTATCGCACCGGCAACCTGCTGTTCATTTCGGGTACCGGCCCGACCGACCGCTCGCCGAAAGGCAAGGTCGGCGCCGACGTCTCGCCCGAGGATGCCTACCAGGCCGCCCGCGACGTGGGGCTGCAAATTCTCGCCACCGCGAAGGAAGCGCTCGATGGCGACCTCGACCGAATCGTGCACGCCGTCAAGGTGCTCGGCATGGTCAATACCGCCCCGGATTTCCTTGACCATCCCAAGGTGATCAACGGGTGCTCCGACGTGCTGGTCGAAGTCCTCGGCGAGCGTGGCCGGCACACCCGCTCGGCGATAGGTTTCGCCGCGCTGCCGCATGATATCTGCGTCGAGATCGAGGCCACGTTCGAGGTCAAGTGACGGCACGATACATGCGAATACGGCGCGCGGGATCGGGGGAACGGTCGCAACGAAGATGTTTGGTTTGACCGTCTATCGTATCCTTCAACCGGAAAGCCGGGTTCTTGCCCGGCTTTTCACCATATCCGGCCCCAGACGCATATCCGTGCATAGTTGATGGAGACTTCAAACGACCCATGGAAAAGGACCGCATTGAAATTACCCAGGATGGCTACGCTCGCCTGCAGGAAGAGCTGAACGAGCTGATCGAAACCGAGCGCCCCAAGATCATCGCGGCCGTCGCCGACGCGCGCTCCCACGGCGACCTCCGCGAGAACTCGGCCTACGATGCCGCCCGGCAGGATCAGGCGATGATCGAAAAGCGCATCTCCGATCTCGAGCAGACGCTGCGCAACGCGATCGTGATCAAGCCCGAAAACTCGAAGGGCGCCAACGCCACCGTCGGCCTCGGCAGCAAGGTCGTCGTGGAGATGGACGGCGAGGAAGAGACCTTCACCATCGTCGGCGCCGCCGAAGCGCGCCCGAGCCAGGGGTTCATCTCCAACGCCTCACCGATCGGCAAGTCGCTCGACGGTCGCCGCAAGGGAGACAAGGTGCGCGCCGAGACGCCGGGCGGGATGCTCGACCTGAAAATCATCTCCGTCGACAACTCGCAGAGCTAGGTTCGCACCGTGCCCGGCCCGATTCGCACGCTGTTGCCAAAACCGAGTCGCATCCGTCGCGTGCGACTCGGCAAGCCGGCCACCTGGTGGCCGCCTGTCGCGGTGCGCCAGGAACACGCCTACCGCAACATCTGGCAGGGGCTGCGTCAGCACGGCGAGGTCGAACCGCCATCAGAGTCCCGCCGAGCCTGGGCCGAGCGTGCCGAGTTCTACGCGGTGTGCGCCATCCGTGTTCCCTCCTCTCCCGAGTTTCGGGATGCCGTGGCGCCCATCCGCGAAGCGCTCGGGCAATTTCCCTTCGTCGCGCTCTTTCCGCCGGGAAGCCTCTACATCACGATCCAGGAGCTCGGCCTGCTGGTCGACTCCCCCGCAAAAAGCTGGGAATCGTCGACCGCCCGGATCGAGGAGTTCCGCGAACAGGCGGGGCTGCCGATCAGCGACTTCCCCGCCTTCGAGATCGAGCTGGGTGGATTCAACTCGTTTCTCGACATGCCGTTTCTCGATGTCCACGACGATGGCTGGTGCTTCCGCATTCACCATCGCCTGCGCGATTTCGTCGCCGGCACCCTCAACGACTCCTTCGCCTACCTGCCGTACGTGCCGCTCGGCTACTACACGCACGCCGCCGAGATGGGCCCGTTCCCGGCGAAGATGGCGCCATGGCGCGATGCTCGCATCGGCCGATTCACTGCGACCTCCGTCGACATCCTGCGCGTCTCCACGCGCGACCCGCTGGCCATGCCGGAGGTGATGCACCAGTTCGAGCTCGGCCACCACATCGGCCCGACCGACTCCATCCGGGAAGGCACCGCTCCTCGCGAGATTTGGTGAATCGACAGTCGATCGGAACGTAGCGGCGACTTGATCGCGCACCCCGTTCAATGACGACACGGTCCGCAGCGATCAATGTCGCCAGTCGACACCGATCAGGCGAGAACTGGTAGGCCCGCAGCCATGCAAATGCCCGCCCACTGAGGGGCGGGCCGTCGGTGAAGTCAGCGGGTCGCCTGGACCGAGACAGAGGCCCACACGAAGGCGACATTGGCGGCTACTGCGCCGCCTCCCAGTGCTGTTGAGTGTGCCGCCAAGTCGCCGCTACCACGGGAGCCCTTCGGGTCTACCCCAGCCGTGAAATGACGGCGTCGCCAAAGTCCCCTGTTGACGCCACGCCGCCCAGGTCAGCCGTCCGCACGCCGTCATCGACCGCGGAAGCGACCGCCGCTTCGACTGCCGCCGCCTCGCTCTCGAGTCCCAGCGAAAGCCGCAGCAGCATCGCC
>CBFGRG010000054.1:0-11321 GCA_965651105.1 uncultured bacterium
CCGGTTCCTGTGAGGCGGGCGAGGCCGGCGAGGGCGCCGGCGAGGAGGGTGGTGGCCGCGCCGAGGGCGATCTTCGGGTGGGTCGAGAGCCACATCGCCGCATCAGCGCCCTGCTCGCGATCGGTGTAGGGACCGTGCGCGCCGGGATCCCCGGGCAGCGTCTGGAAGAGGATGTCGTCCTCCTGCGCGTTGGGCTCGTCGACGAACTGGCTGTCCCAGCCGTTGCGTCCCAGATGCTGATCGAGCAGCCCGGGAATGAACTTCTGTGCCCAGACCGCCTTGTAGGACGGCTTGCCGATCAGGAGCTCGCGCGGGGCGTGATCGGCCGCCCACAGGATTTGCTCGGCGATGACCTCGGGCGTGTACAGCGGCGGTACCGGCTGGCACTGGCGGTCCATCTTGTTGCGCTGCCGGATCGGCTGCGGCGTGTTGACCGCCGGCAGGTGCGGGGCCGTGACCCGGATGTTGCTGTTGTCGTGAATCAGCTCGGCGCGCAGCGAATCGGTGAAGCCGACGATCGCGTGCTTGGCCGCGCAGTACGCGCTCTGTAGCGGGATCGAGCGGTAGGCGAGCGCCGAGCCGACCATCACGATGGTGCCGCGATCGCGCGGCCGCATCCGCCGCAACGCCGCCTGGGTGCCGTAGACGTAGCCGAGGTAGGTCACCTCGGTGACGCGGCGGTACTCCTCCGGTTCCATATCGGCGATCGGGGCGAAGACGGTGGCCATGGCGCAGTTGACCCAGACATCGATTCGCCCCCAGCGCTCCTCGACGGCTGTGGCGGCGCGCTCGGTGGTGTCGGGATCAGCGACGTCGCCAGGGCAGGGCAGCGCCTCGCCGCCGCTGGCAACGATCTCGTCGGCTGCCGCCTGGAGAGCGGTTTCGTCCCGGGCGACAAGGCCAACGCGGGCACCGCGGCGGCCATAGGCGCGGGCCACCGCGCGACCGACGCCGCTGGAGGCGCCGGTGACGACGACAACTTCCCCGGTGGTGATAGGTGGAGTGCTCATGGACGTCCTCTCGCGGTGAAAATCGTTGTTATCGCGAGAGAGGTCGCAAGCGCGATGCCGTGACGGGCGCGGGTGACCCGTCACGAGGGCGGAGCGAAGTGTGATGCCGGGAATGGCGCCGCCCCGGCCAGGAGCGCGGCTGGGGCGGTGGGAGGTGCCGGGTTCTACTCGCCGTAGCGGATGCCGTGCCAGGTGTCGGGGTGCTGCGCCTCGATGTCGCCGAATCCGGTGCGTTCCCACGTCGCCAGCAGCGCCTGATGCGCGTCGTCCAGGATCGCATCCTGATCGGCTCCGGCCACGATGCGGTCGCGCATCAGCACCTCGCCGTCGACGATCACGTCGGTGACGTCCTGGCCTGACGCATGACCGATCACCCGCAGCGGGGCGAGGATCTCCGGCGCCAGGTGTGGCTGCCGGGCGTCGATGATGGTGACATCGGCGCGCTTGCCGGCCTCGAGGCTGCCAATTTCGTCCTGCATGCCAAGCGCCCGCGCGGCGTCGATCGTGATCATCCCGAGCGCCTTGCCGGCGGGCAGGATCTGATCGTCATTGAAGTAGGCACGCTGGAGCTGGATGCCGATGCGTGCCTGGTCGATCAGGTCGAACGACCGGTCCGGAGCTGAGCCATCGGTCGAGAAAACGACGTTGACGCCGGCTTCCAGCGCTTCGATCACCGGAAAGCGAGCCGTCACGTAGGCGTGAGTGAGCGGACCGTGACTCGCCGCGGTGCCGGTTTCGGCGAGGATGGCGATCTCCTCCATCGAAATTCCGGCGCAGTGGGCGATGCAGGCATGCGGCCCGAAAATGTCCGGCCGGATCGCGTGCGCGGCAGCGATCTGCCCGGAGTAGGCGTGGGTGTGCAGCCCGGTATCGTACTTCTCGACGAGATCCTGCACGCCGTTCACCTGCTGGCGCGAGAGCGCGTCCGCAGGATCGTCGGTCGGGGCGATCGACGACGGGCCGACGTAGAACTGCAGGCGCTCGTTGTTGAGGCCGCGAATCGCCTGGAGCGCTTCCTCCGTCACGGCGAGGGCGCGTTCCATATCGACGGTGTGCGATCGCGTTGAGCCGTCCGGCATCTGCTCGGTGTACTCGCGCGGCCACGGTCCGCTCGGCGGGCCGATCGCGACGATGTGCCGCAAGCCCAGCTCGCGGTATCCAGTGGTGGCCGCGACGGCATATTTCGCGTCATCGACGCGGGGCGACGACCCGGTCATCGAGACGGAGGTCGTCACACCGAAGCGCAGGCGCTCCAGCGCCGCCAGGCGGCTTTCGGCTTCCCAGAACCAGGGATCGGACGCCTGGAAGTAAATGGTCTCGACCATGTCCATCCACGTCGAGCCCTCGCCGAAGCCTCGGGTGAGGCTGTGCCCGGCGTGGCCGTGGGTGTCCACGATGCCGGGAAGAACGATCTTGCCGGCGGCGTCGATCGTTTCCCGCGCGTCCGGCAGGGAGGCGGCGTCTGCCTCGACGGCGACGATGCGTCCGTCACGAATGCCGACGGCGCCGCCCCGCAACACGCGGCGGTCCGGGTCCATTGTGATGACAGTGCCGTTGACGATTGCGAGATCGATCCCGGCCCGCTGGCTGGCATTGGGGATACTCATCATTCCTCCACCGTGACCCAGTTCTCGATGTTCCAGTAGTCGGTCTCGAACGGACCCGATGCCAGGTTCTCCGCAACGAGGCGGTTGCTGACAGCGAGGAAATCACCGCGCTGGACGACCGGGATGATCACCTGGTTCTCGATCAGATGGTCGTTCATCGCGATGAACAGCTCGGCCGACGCCTCCGGATCGATCTCCGTCCGGACCGCCTCGAACAATTCGTCATACTCCGCGCTGACGTAGCGCGAGAGGTTCTGGCCGGTCCAGCCGTTCGATTTCTGGGCGACGTTGACGTTATCCGGACCCGCGTACCAGCTGCTCATGTACGAGAGCGGGAAGGGCGAGTCGATGTTGGCGGTCGACATGCCAAGGTCATTGTAGAAGTGCATGTAGCTCTGGTCGTTGCCGGCCGAGCTGTCGAAGTAGACGCCGGCATCGATTTGCCGGAGCTCGACCTCGACACCGATCGCTTCCAGCCCCTGCTTCACGATCGCCTGCGTCTTCTGCCGCACCTGGTTGACGGTGGTAGCGTAGGCCACCTTCATCGTCACGCCGTCCTTCGCCCGGAAGTCGCCGTCGAGCGCCCAGCCAGCCTCGTCGAGCAGCCGGTTGCCTTCCTCGGTATCGAAGACCCAGGTGGTATTCGGCGATTCGAGGTGCTCGATGCCGACGAGAACGTTGGCGGTGACGTTGCCGGCGGCACCGTAGAGCTGGGAGACGATCGTCTCGCGATCGATCGCGGCAGCAAGCGCCTTGCGGACGTTGATGTCGCTGAGGAAGGGATGCGGCGCCTCCAGCGAGGAGAACTCGCCGTCCACCTCGGTGTTGGGGTCGGAGAAGTTGATGTAAATCTGCTCCAGCGAGGCGCCTGGCTCGGCGATGAGCTGGCCGGCGCCGGACGACGCCATCTGCTCCAGGATTTCCGGCTCGACCTGGAGGTTCCAGGCATAGTCGTACTCGCCAGTCTCCAGCACCGCACGGGCGGCCGAGGCGGCATCGCCGCCGCCCTTGAGGATCACCTTCGAGAAGAAGGGCCTGGCCGGATCGCGGTAGTTCTCGTTGGCGACGTAGGTCACCTGGTCACCCGGCGTGAACGACTCGACCGCGAACGGGCCGGTGCCGGTGGGGCTCAGCAGGAACTGCTGGTACGCCTCCTCGCCGCCACTTTCAAGGATGTGCTTCGGCAGCACCGCGCCCCACCATGATCCGCTGAACGGGACATACCACGCCGGCTGCGGCTCGGCGAAGACGAGCTTCGCGGTGAGGTCGTCAACCACCTCGACGTCGGAGATGACGTTGTAGAGCTCGAAGGTGGTGGCGGAATTGTCCGGGTTGGTCGCGAATTCCCAGGTGAACCGCACGTCCTCGGCCGTGAATGGCTCGCCGTCGCTCCAGGTGACGCCCTCCCTGAGGGTGTAGGTCACGCTGGTGTTGTCGTCGGCCAGCAACCCGTTTTCGTGGGACGGAACCTCGGTCACCAGGCGCGGGACGATCGTCGCGTCCGAGAGGAAGTTCATCAGCGGTTCGAGCACCAGCGTCGCGGCAAGGTTGTCCTTGCCGCCGAGCGCGGAATGCTGCGACAGCGCGGTGGGTGCCTGCCACTGGAGGATGCGGAGCTCCCCGCCCTCGCCGCGGGAGCGGCCCTCCATGCCAGTGTCGGGCACGCCGGCGACCGGCGTTTGGGCCGCGACGCTGTTGACGGCATGCAGCGCGATGGGAAGCGCCATGCCGCCCGCCACCGCATGTCGCAGGAAGGCACGACGGTCGAGCGATCCAGCGCGGTAGTCCGCATAGAGTCGAGAGAGCGGGGTGCGTTCGCGTGATGACATCGTGGCATCCTTTTCTACAGAGGGTGAGCCAAATCCGAGTGGGCGTGCGCGGGCCGGCGCCGTGACACGCGCAAGAACCGCCTGCGTGGAAGTTCGAACGCTGGCCCGTCGACGTCCGACTTCCGGTGCACCCGATCGGGTAGGGCGACCTTGCCGGCAACCGTGATTCACGGGAGATGACGCGGCGGCGCTGCGCTGACCTCGGCGGCGTTGCCCGGCCCAACCCAACGCCAGGATAGTGGCACAATGGTATACCAAATGAGAATGGTATACCATCCCATGTGGAGAGAGCGATGACTACCACGAGTGGGTTCGAAGCGGAGTCCGAGCGCGTCGCGCGGCATCTGCGCGACGAGATCATCGACGGTCGCCGTCGGCCCGGCAGCAAACTGGTCGAGCGGGACCTGGCGGCCGAGCTCGGTGTCAGCCGTGTGCCGGTGCGCGATGCCCTGCGCACGCTGGTGGCTGAGGGACTGGTGACCGCCCGGCCGCGCACCTGGGCCGTGGTGCGAACTTTCACGCCGGCTGACGTCGAAGACCTCCACGAGATTCGCTCGGCGATCGAGGTGCTGGCGTTTCGTCTCGCGGCCCAACGCTGGGACGAGGCGGGTCTGGCTCGCCTCCGCGCCGACCTCGACCGGCAGCTCTCCGCGGCGCGGGCAGGAGATGCCGTCGAGGCGCGACGTGCCGCCGCGGATTTTCACGAAACGGTGACTGCGCTGGCGGGCAACGAGCTGCTGAGCGAGATCGGGCACCTGCTGCACAGCCGGATGCGATGGCTGCTGGGCCAGCACGACGACCTGATGGGCGTCGCGCGGGAGCACGTCGACCTCTACGACGCGATCGCCGCTCGCGACCTGGCGCGGGTCGAGGCGCTGGCGTCGGACCACGTCGCCGGCAGTTTCGATACGGCGATCGCGCACCTGGCGGCGATGGCTGGGAGCGAGCCAGAGGATTGACGGCATGGCGACAGCCGCGCGCCGCCTTCGCCCGCAAGCGCCTTGGCTTCACTCGGCTTCACTCGCGCGTGGTCGGCACTATGACTGCTGGAGCCCGCTGTAGCGGACAAGCTCCGGTACTCGCGCCGCCAGGATCAGCATCAACGTCGCCAGCAGCAGGCCGCAGCCAACGGTGGTGGCTCCGACGCCGATCTCCTGCGCCACGACCCCGAGCGTCAGGGTCGAGACGGGCATGATCCCGATCACGAGCTCCTGCATGCCGAGTGCGCGACCCTGCATTTCCGGCGGGTTGGTCATCAGCAACAGGGTGGTCTGGAGAATGATGAATGGCGCGGTCATGACGCCGATCACGACCATCAACGTGAAGGACAGCGGGGCGGATTGCGAGAGCCCAAATGCCGCCCAGAGGAGTCCCCAGACACCGGTGCCGAGCACGAACAGGCCACCCTTGAACCGGAAGTTGCCGAGCCCGGCCACCACCATCGACCCGATCAGGCCGCCGACGCCGTAGCAGGTCAGCAGCCAGCCGAGCCCGGCGGCATCGAGGTGCAGGACATCCACCGCGAAGACCGGCATGAAGGATTGGTAGACGGGCCACATCAGGACGTTGGCCGCGAGGGTGACGAGCAGCACGGCCGAGACGAGTCGGCTGGCGAGAACCGCGCGGAAGCCGCCCGCGAGCATCTGCCAGGCGGATTCCGGATGCGGATGTCGGGTGGTCTTCTGCGAGCGTAGCGGCAGCAGGGTCAGCAGCGAGAACCCGTACCAGCCGGTCGCGATCCAGAGCGCCGCCGGGGCGCCGAAGCTACTGATCATCGTCCCGCCGAGGGCAGGACCGATCACCTGGGTCAGGTTGATCGCCATGGCATTGAGCGCGTTGGCGTTGCTCAGGTTGTCCCGGCCGACGAGGTCGAGCACCAGCGCCGCGCGTGCCGGCTGCGAGGGCGACTGCGCGAGGCCGATCGCCAACCCGCCGAGGAGCAGTGCCCAGTATGGAGCGCTGCCCAGCGATACGAGCATCGCGACCGCCGCGACGGCGCAGAATGCCCACCCGCAGGCAAAGATCAGCAGGCGCACGCGGTCAAGGCGGTCTGAAAGGACGCCGCCGAGCGGTCCCAGCAGCAGCGGCAGCAGGCGCACGGCGGTGTAGAGGGCGAGCAGGAATTCCGAGCCGGTGGTTTCGTAGACGAGCCAGCCGAGGACAAGGGTCTGCGTCCAGACGCCGCCGAAGAAGAAGAGGTTGGAAATCCAGAGCAGGCGGAATTTCGGGCTCTCCTGCAGCGAGGCCATTACCCGGAGGGTGGCTTTCGCGCCCCTGGAGACAACGTGTGCCTGTCGATTCGCCATGGTTGGTTCGTGCCTGCCTGCAACCGCGCGTTGCCGGTCACGGCACGGCGTCGGAACGCTTCAACTGCGATGATGGTATGCGAAAAACGTGGCGAGACAAGGGTGCTGACCGCCGCCCACTCAACCGGAACGCGCAACTACGGCATTGTTGGCATGTCGACTGGAGCTTCCGAAGGATGCGGAGTGGAGAAATCTCTTCCGCTCGATCGTTGGAGCGTGGCAAGCAAGAAATTTGACAGCATTGGCTGGGGCCAGGATATCGGGGGTTGGCGCTGCGACGAATGGCCGCCAATAGGGCGGCACTGCGGGAGCCGCGGCGGGTCAGGCGGGCGCGGGGTCCTCGCTGGCGGCGCCCCGCCGGTCGGCGGTGGCGCGGAGGCGCATGTCGAATCCGACGACCAGCGCCGCACCGATGGTCATCACGATTGGGATCGCCATGAAGTCCGTTCGCTCGGCGATAAAGCCGCCCACGGTCGGGATGGTGATGATACCGAGGGTAGCGGCGCTCACCTGGAAGCCGATCGCATGCAGGGCCATGCCTGAACCGAGCCGCCTTGGGGTCAGCGACATCATCGTCGGGAAGAGCGGCGCCATCGCGAGGCCGAACAGCAACACACCGGCCTGGAAGAGCAGCTTTTGGTCCGGAATCATCAACACCGCTCCGCCGAGCACGCCGAGCGTACCGAGCTGAACCAGTCGACGCGGGTCGAGATCACCCGAGAGCGGCGCCAGCACCAGCCGGCCGACCGCCATCGCGCCCCAGAACAGGCCCGCCCAGATCCCTGCCTCGCCCTTGCTGGCGTCGAATCGCTCCATCATCAGCGTTGCTGTCCAGAGCCCGGCGGCCGCCTCGATGCCGGCCATGAAGTGGAACATCAGGATCTGCATCCACGCGAGCGGCGAGCGCAGGACCGCGCGGACCGGTACCTTCTCGGGCCCGGCGCCCTCTTCGGCATGTGCGCCGTTGCCCCATTGGTTCATGGTGAGGATGAATACCACCGCCATGGCCGCGATCGCGCTGGCGACCACGACGTACCCGACCCGCCACGTGCCGCCAGCGGCGAAGACGCCGGCGACGATGAACGGGCCGAGCATCGCGCCGATGCCGAAGAAGGCATGGAGCCAGTTCATCACCGTCACCGAGAAGTGCTCGGCGGCGTAGAAGTTGAGGCCGGTGTCGATCGCGCCCGAGCCGAGGCCGATCAGCACCGCGCACGCGAGCAGCGGCCAGAGACTCGGCATGGCGGCGTACCCGAACAGGCCGATCGCAACCATGGTTGTGCTGAGGGCGAGCAATTTGCCGACGCCGAGCGTCTCGATCGCCCGACCGGCGAAGATGCCCGAGAGGAAGTAGCCCGAGCCGGACGAGAAGAGGATGAAGCCGACATCGGAGAGCGAGCGGTCGAACGAAAGGCGCATCTGCGGCCAGGCGACGCCGAGGACGGCATCGGGGAAGCCAATGCTGACGAACGCGAGGAACGTCACGAGCAGCAGGAAGCGCGATGTGGAGCGGGTCCTTGGCATGAGGGTGGGGCGCCTGACGGAAGAAGGGAGGGGACAAGCCCCTCCCATACGAAGCAGTGGAGACGAAGGGACGACGTCCCTCCAGGTCCTACCGGTGACTCATCAGGCGGTGGCGGCGGGTGCGGTGACCGGCGTGTGCGAGAAGGTGCGATCGACCGCTTCGGCGACACGCACGACGCGCGGCACCATCTCCTGGAACTGTTGGAAGGTGAGCGACTGGGCGCCGTCGGAGAGGGCGCGGTCCGGATCCGGGTGGACCTCGACGATGATGCCGTCGGCGCCGGCGGCGATGCCCGCCTTGCCAAGGGCCTCGACATAGGCGCGCTTGCCGGCGGCATGGCTCGGGTCGATGATGATCGGCAGGTGCGAGAGGCTGCGCATCACCGGCACCGTGGCGACGTCAAGCGTGTTGCGCGTCATCGTCTCGTAGGTGCGGATGCCTCGCTCACACAGCATCACATCGGGGTTGCCCTGCGCCATCACGTACTCGGCGGCGAGCAACCACTCCTCCATCAGCATCGAGAGGCCACGCTTGAGCATCACCGGCTTGCCGGCCTTGCCGACCTCCTCGAGGAGGAGGTAGTTCTGGCTGTTGCGCGCGCCGATCTGGAAGACATCGGTGTACTGGCCGACGAGCTCGACATCGGTCGGGGTCATCACCTCGGTGATGACTTTCATGCCGGTCACCTCGCGCGCCTTGGCGAGGATCTCGAGGCCGCGCTCACCGAGCCCGCGGAACTCGTAGGGGCTGGTGCGGGGCTTGTAGGCGCCGCCACGGAGGATCGTCGCGCCGGCGGCGGCGACGGCCTTCGCCGTCTCGAGCGTCTGCTCCTCGCTTTCGACCGAGCACGGCCCGGCCATGATGCTGATGTCGTCACCGCCAACGGTGACCCCGTCTCCGAGGTCGATCACCGTTTTCTGCGGATGGAAGTCCCAGCCGGTGAGCTTGAACTTCTTGGTGATGCGGACGACGGTGTCGACGCCGGGGAAGGACTCGAACATCTCCTCCAGCGTCGGCGGCAGCGGCAGGCCGACCACACCGATGATCGTGCGCTCCTCGCCGTCGATCAGGTGGGGGCTCAGGCCGAGCTCGCGGACGCGGTTGACGACGGGATCGATCTTCTCGCGATCGGCGCCGGTCTTCATGACGATGATCACAACGTGACTCCTTCGGTTCCGGGGACGCCGGTTACGAGACGGGCTGGTTGACGGACGATACGACGTTCGAGCTGACCGGGTTGGCCTCCAGGATGGCGGCGAGCTCCTCATCGGAGATGCCCCACTCGGGCCGGAGCTGGCGAGCGCCCTTCAGGTAGACGTGCCGGATCTCTTTCGGCGATTTGGTGGTGTTGACGTGGACGAGCACCCGCACGGCCCTGGTCAGCGCGCCGGGGACGGCCATCTCATGGGCGCACATCATGGGGACCTCGGTCCAGCCAAAGGAACGCGCGGCCATGGCGGGAAACATCGCGGTGAGATCGGTGGTCGTGGTGAAGACCGCGCTCGCGATATCGTCCGAAGTGATGTCGTTGAGGTCGATCAGTGCCGTGACCAGCTCCTGCGTGGCCTCGAGGATATCCTCGGCGGTGTTCGCGGCGGCCGTGGTGGCCCCGCGAATGCCGCGGCAAACGATCGGGCGGTCACCGTTGGCTGTCATCCGTTCCCTGTCTCCGTTCGTGCGTGCGACGACACCCGCGGCGTGCCCGGAAAGCCGGCGCAGGTGTCGAGGGTTGGGTATTGGCATCGTTGCTTTGGGGCCCCGTTGCCCGGAACCGCGATGGCGGTTGCCTAATCATACCAGCAGTCCCCGGAACCGAAACCCGACTTTCGTCGGGTTCGCGATCGGTCATGTGCGCCGGATACCCGATTGACGCGTTACCCGCGCCCTTGCTAGATTGACGTGCAGAAAGTCCGATCCATCGGGTCGGTATTTGGGCCTGAATCGCGACCCGGTCGAAGGCGTGCCATCATTGTGTCGCGAGCGTCTCCGCCGGCTCCCTGTCGACCGGCACGCGGTGTGTCGCGCGGGAGCAGTTCACAAAGGAAAGAGTTCATACGCATGCTATCTGTATTTCGACGCGGCGCGCCCGTCGCCATGATGGTCGCGCTGGTGCTGGCCCTGCTTGTACCCGCGGCGAGCGCGCAGACGCCCGCTGCCGCTGACGACGCCCCAGCCCCCCAGCTCCCTGCCACGATCACTGACGCGACTGGCGCCGAGGTGGTGGTGGAGGATGTCAGCCGGATCGTGCCGCTCAGCGGCGCGGTCACCGAGACCGTGTTCGCACTCGGTCTCGGCGCCAACGTGGTCGCGGTCGATGTGAGCTCGACCTACCCGGAAGAGGCGATGGAGCTGCCGAAAATCGGGTTCCAGCGAGACCTCAACGCGGAGGCGATCCTGGCGATGGAGCCGACCGTCGTGATCGGCGACGAGGCAGCTGGTCCGCCGGCAGTGCTCGACCAGGTGCGGGCCGCGGGTGTGCCGGTGGTGATTCTGGCGAATGACACCTCGATCGACGGTCCCCTGAACCTGGTTCGTGGCGTCGGGCAGGCGCTCGGCGTGCCCGAGGTTGCTGACGCCGTCGCCGGGGACATCCAGGCCACCATCGACCAGGTTGCGGAGATGGTCGCCGGTGTCGAAGAGGCGCCGCGGGTCGCGTTCCTCTACCTGCGTGGACCGGAAACCCAGCTGCTTGCCGGGACCAACACCGAAGCTGACACCGTGATCACCGCGGCTGGTGGCATCAACGTCGGCGCCGAGAGCGGAGCCGAGGGCTACTTCCCGGTGACCGCCGAGGCGCTTGTCGCGGCCGCGCCCGATGTGATCGTGCTGACGCAGGGCGGCCTGGCGTCGGTCGGCGGCGTGGAGGGCCTGCTCGCCATCCCCGGCTTCGCGCAGACGCCCGCCGGTGAGAACGAGCGCATCATCGCCTTCGATGATCTCTACTTCCTTGGATTCGGGCCGCGCATCGGCGACGCCATTCATGACGTGGCGCTCGCGTTGCACCCGGAGCTCGACGGCGAGCCGATCAACTCGCAATGGCAGGG
>CBFGRG010000055.1:0-11170 GCA_965651105.1 uncultured bacterium
GGTGCGCCTCGTCGTCGGGCACCTCGAACCGCCCGGAGGTGCGCGTCAGGCGAATCCTGTAGACGATCGCCTCTGGCGAGACCGACGCCGCGCCCCCCTTCGGCGCGACGATCTCGATTGCCCGGCAGCGGGCGTCGGCGTCGGTGATTTCCTCGAACTCGCCATCGGCGATCACCGACCGCCAGCGGTCTTCCTCCTCAACCTCGTCGACCTCGAAGGCCACCGCGGGATGCGCCCGCATGATGTCGAGCTTGCGGCCCGGCCCGCTGATGGAATAGATGCTCTCGCCGTCGTAACCAAACGGAATTGGCACCAGGTACGGCCGCTCGCCATCGTGCGCGCAACAGGCAATCCGCCCAACAACCGCGCGCCGCAACAGTGCCTCGACCCCATCGTCATCGAGGACAAAGATTCGTCCCATGTTCTGCTCTTACCCCATCCCCGAGGGCCTGAACGACCCTCGCATTGGCCTATCGCCTACTGATAGATGATCAAATCCGGTACCGGATCGAGATCCAGCACCTCCTCCGGCGTCATCAACGGCACGTCCTGCTGGTAGAAGAGCTTGACGCCATCGAACTCGATTGGGCAGCACCCAATCACCGCGTCATAGGTCGCTCGCTTGTCGGCCGGCGTGCCCCAGCCATCGGCATCGATCACCAGCTGAACGCCGGCGACCGGCGTCACCTGGTCCTTGTTTTCGATCATCGACTCGATGAACTGATGCACGATCAGCACCTTGGGCGGTATGCCGAGCTCGGCACTGAGATTGGCGAGGTATTGCTGCGTGAAGGCGATATCGCTGGCGTCGATCTGGCCGATGTGCACACTGGGCAGCTCGCCTTCGCGCATCGCGAACTCCGGGTCCAGCGCCAGATGCACGTGCGGGAGCTCCAGCCAGGAGCGCAGGCCCTCGACCTCCGCCTGCACGGTACGACGCCCGATCTGCACATCGAGAAAGAGGAGCATGTCGTTTTCCGCGGTGAATGTGGCGTACTGGTCCAGCACCTCGCTCGGCGTGTCGAGCAGATAGCTGCCATCGGGTTGCGGATCCGGCTGGGCAACGGAAGCGATGACCTCCATCGCGATCACCACCGGTCGGGAGGGATCGGCGGCCTCGTAAACAGCGGCCTGCTCACGCAGCATCTCGAGCAACGCATCCGGGTCATGCTCGCCGAGAATGCCCATGTTCTCGTCGCCGGGAAAGCCGTAGAAGGTCAGGATCCGGCTCTCCGGCAGCAGGCCATCCGGCGTCAGCGTCAGCGATTCGGCGGTCTGTGCCGTCTCCAGCTGAAGCTGGGGCGGCGACGATTGGGCCGTCTCCGCGCTGTCCGGGTCCTCGGTCAGGTCGAGATGTTCCTTCGAGATCGATGCGGATGACGATCCGGCGCCTTCCTGCTGCCAGTCGATCACCGGAGTCGGCGTGGCGTCACCCTGCAACGCCGCCAGCTCATTGAGATGCGCTTGTCCCTGAGGCCCGGCCATCCAGAGCGAGCCGGCGACCATGATGAGCACAACCCAGATCGACAACGAGCGGTCACCGGGGAGCTTCGCGGCGAGGGCCGAGATGACGATGCGGATGCGATCAGAAAAGAGGTGGGGCGGCTCCGGCTCCTGCGGTGGAGCCGTGATCCACTCTGATGAGAACGGTTTGGGCCCCTCGGCCATACAACCCTCCAGCAGGGCCGGCACGAAGTCCGGGCGCGGATCGGGTGATTGGCGTACACACGACAACCAACGATCATCGTCGAGCGGGGGTCGACGGATCGCCGTGTCACTGCACGATTATATGCCATCACGATCCTGCGCAATGCACAGGACCCCAACACTGCGGCCATGGGGCGCCCCTGCGGCTGGCGCTGGATTTCACCGCGGCATGGCAAAGGCGCCGCCCGCGCCACCGATCAATAGTGGCAGTAGACCCCCACGCCGTAATCGGCCCACTGCCAGAAGAACTCCGCGTCGTCGAGCAGCAGGTTCAGGCAGCCGTGACTCCCCGGCCGCCCGATCGTCTCCGGCGTCTTCCACCAGGCGAAATGCAACGCGTGCCCGCGATCGGTGAAGTACTGCGTGTAGAGCACATTCTCCAGCCGGAAGAACTCATCCGCGCCGATCGAGCCGCTCTCCATCGTCTCATTGGGAACCCGATTGTTGATTGCGAAAAACCCTACCGGCGTCTCCCAGCCGGGCTTGCCGGTGGTCTGCACCGCGACACGTACGGGCTGGCGCCCCTCATAGGCAATCAAGAGCTGTTGGGTCAGGTTGCAGTCGATCCACTTGCCTTCCCACGGCGCATCGTCGGGGACCGGCGTCGGCTCCACGGGCCCCGTTCGGCCGATATTGCGCTCGTAAACGTAGGTGCCATCGGAAAGCTGCGCCCAGATGTCGGTGCCGCCATCGACCCGCTCGCCCTTGACCCAGTCGGAGACCGTCACGATGCCGCCGTAGTCGATGGTATTGACGATCCGGCTGTCAGTACCGGGGCCGGTGCGGATGTTGGTCTCGCCGAGTGCCGCCCCCTGCCAGACGGAGGGATCCCAGTTCCCGCCGACAGCGGTGGTGGGAAGCTGCTCCATCGGCCTGAGATATTCGGCCGCGACGTACCCCGAGTAGCCATCGGCGTAGCCGGGAATCCACGCACCCTCGGCGCCAGTGACGGCGATGAACTCGACGTTCTCATCCAGCGTTACCACGGTGTCCCCGTCGGTGGAAGGCGACGAGCGGAGTCGCAGGCCGTCGCTTGCCGTCACCAGCGTCGAGGTCCCCAGCGTCGGCGGCGCGGGCAGGAACGCCGGGTCGCCCGCCAGGCCCTGGTCATCAACGATGTCCGGCACGACGGCGACCGCGCGCACCGTGCCGTCGCCGTCGCGTTCCAGGACGGCGTTGTCGAATGCCTGCCGGGTGGCACCATCCTTCGTGTATGGCGACGACCGCGGCAACCCAAAGATCACCTCGGCACCGCCGCTGGACCAAAAGGCGGCAAACTCGCCGGCCACCTCCGCCTGCCGGACCGACGACGCGGGAACCTCGGATTCGAGCACATCATCGGGGAGCGGCATGCCGCCGGTGTACCAGGCTCCCTGCGCGTCGGGGGCATTCACAAGCACAATGCCCTCGAACCACTGCTCGACCCCGCCGGTGTCCTCGTTGAACCGGCCCTCGGAGAGCGGCATGCCGACGCCATCGACGCCGCCCGCCTGCTTCCAGATCGGAAGGAACGGATCGGAGACGTTGTGGCCGGTTTCCGCCACGTATTCGCCGGCTTCCGCTTCGGCGATCTGCTCGATCGAGCCAGTCGCTCCGTCTTCGGACGCGATCGGCTCCTCGGTCGGCACCGGTTCCGGCGCCGTGTCGTCCGGGCCGATCGGCTCGATGACGGGAGGCTGCTCCTGGGCGGCGGCAGTCCTGGAGATAAGCGGCAGGGCGGCGATACCGCCGAGGAAGAGGCGCCGGGAGACGACGGCTGGCTTGCGACTGGTCATGAACGGTACTCCTGTGTTCTTCGTCGCGGCGCGAGTTGGATCCAGCGCTGGAGGACGCCGCGATGTTCGTACAATATTGACAGATTTTGGTCGTCGCGTCCCTTGACGACACGGCGCCAAGCCGGCACGCTCGCCGGAGAGCCAAGACGTACACGGCTCCTGCCCTTGCCTACGCACAAGCAACCGGAAAGGTGTCACTCGCGATGTCGACTGTTCACAGTGAAACTCCGTCCGGCCTGCCAATCGGTGCGGTGCTGCCCCAAAACGAGTTGCCGACCGATCCGGACGCCATCCGCGATTACCTGATCCATCTCGACCGGGAGGGCTACGCCAGCGTGATGGCCTACGACCACGTGCTCGGCGCGGACACCGCGACCCGGCCCGGGTGGTCCGGCAGCTACGACGCGGACGACCCGTTCCTCGAGGTCCTGACCGCCTTCGCATGGGCAGCGGCGTTCACCGAGACGCTGGAGCTGGTCACCGGTGTGCTGGTCCTGCCGCAGCGACAGACGGCGCTGGTCGCCAAGCAGGCGGCGACGATCGACTTGCTCTCCGGCGGCCGGATGCGGCTCGGTGTGGGCATCGGCTGGAATAAGGTCGAGTACGAAGCGCTGGATGAGCCCTTCGGCAACCGTGGACGCCGCTTCGAGGAACAGATCGCGGTGCTCCGGGCCCTTTGGACCGATCGAATCGTCGATATCGACGGTCAGTGGCACCGGATCGACCGTGCCGGCATCCTGCCGCTGCCCGTGCAGCGGCCGATCCCGATCTGGATCGGCGCCAGCGCCGAGGTCGCGATTCGCCGCGCGGCGCGGATTGCCGATGGCTTCTTCCCGCAGGGCGGCCCTGGCCCGAAGATGGAGACGATGCTGGGGTGGCTCGCGGACGAGCTGGAGCGAGAAGGTCGCGACCGGTCCCGGTTCGGGATCGAGCCACGAATCTCCATTTCCTCCGGCAACGCCGACGACTGGCGACGACAGGCGGCGTGGTGGCGCGACCACGGCGCGACCCGGATCGCGCTGGTAACGGCTGGCGGTGGCTTCGCAACACTCGACGAACACGTCGACGCGCTGGATCGCGCACGCGCGGCGATTCGCGAGGAGATCGGCTGATGGGAAAGGTCGTTCGCCATGAAACGGTCGCCGTCGACCGCAGCCCGAGCGGGTTGGCGATCCGGCACCTGGTCACGGGCGACCAGGGAGCTGTGGCGCTCTATGCCGGGGAACAGTGGCTGGAAACGGGCGAGCGCGTGCTTCTCCACACGCACCCGGTGGAAGAGGTGTTGATCTTCACCGCCGGCATCGGCGAGGTGACGCTAGGGCACGAGACATCACCGGTCGGGGCCGGGGTGACGGTCCACATCCCGGCAGGTGAGGTCCACGGTTTTCGCAACACCGGCAAGGACCGACTGCACGTCTTCGTCATCTTCCCCGGTGGCGCCTTCGCGCAAACCGACATCGTCGAGTGACGCACAGCGGGCGGGTGCTTGTGGACGCACCATCTGGCCAGGAAACGACGAGGGCGGGGACAAGCCCCGCCCGTACCGAAGTATCTCGTTGGTGCCGTGTTGGCTAGTCGCTGCGGCGCATGCCGCTGACGAGCATCACGTAGTAGAGCAGCGTCAGCACGGACGACGCGAATCCGGCGATGTAGGTCCACGCCGCCGCATCGAGCACCTTGGCAACGCCCTGGCTCTCCTCGCCACCACGCCGGCCGCTGTCCACCAGCCGGACGTTCACGAGCGCCTCTTTCGCACGCTTCGTCGCGTCGAACTCCACCGGCAGGGTCACCAGCGCGAACAGCGTCGACAGCGCGAACAGCGCGACACCAGCCCACGCAAGCTGGACGATACCGAGGAAGAACCCGGCAATCAGCACGATGAAGCCGAAGTTCGAGCCGAAGGACACCGCCGGCACCAGCGCCGTGCGCATCTTCAGCGGCCCGTACGCCTTCGCGTGCTGGATGGCGTGTCCGGCCTCATGGGCGGCGATGCCGATCGCGGCGATCGACGGCACACCGTACACCCCCTGCGACAGGCGCAGCGTCCGGTCACGCGGGTCGTAGTGGTCGGTCAGCTCACCCGGGATCGCCTCGATCCGGACATCCCGCAAGCCCTGACTGTCGAGCACCGCACGCGCGGCCTGCGCGCCGGTGATATTTTCATTGTTGCGGACCTTCGAGTACTTCGCGTAGGTACCGCGTACTCGTGCCTGCGCCCAGAGCATGAAGATCAGGCCCGGGAGCATGAACACGAAATACATGGGATCAAAGTAGAACATCGAGCGTTTCACTCACTTTCTGGCCGGCCTGTCGCCACCACGCCATTTTCGTGACAGCGATTGACGTTACGGTCGGTCAAGGCGACCAGGGTCGCCATACTCCACTATTTTACTATGCAACCGCTCCTGCATTGGTATCCACCGGGGGTATCCTTGCGGTCAGGATTGCCGCGAATGCGGCGCGATCCCGCCGGAGGGAGTGAGGGACCTTGTGAGGACTTCGACCGACCAGAAATCGACCACGTCCGCCATCGACGCGCTGCTCCGTGAGGCGTCGACGCTGATCGACCCGGCACTCACCGTGCTGGTGGACGAGCTCGACGGCGCCGCGCCGCTGCTGCGCCACATGTGCACCTACCACCTCGGCATGGTTGACGCCGATGGCGCCACCATTCCGGCGGCCGAGCGGCCGCGACTCCAGGGCAAGCGCATGCGGCCACAAATCGCCCTGCTCTCCTGTGCCGCCGCTGGCGGCGAGATGCCGAATGCCGCGCCGCTCGCGGCCGCGATCGAGCTGCTGCACAACTTCACCCTCGTCCACGACGATATCCAGGATCGCAGCCCCAACCGGCGCCACCGACCGACGGTCTGGCGGCTGTGGGGCGACGCCCAGGCGATCAACGCCGGCGACGCCCTCTTCGCCGCCGCCCAGATCGGTGTGCTCGGCAGTCAGACTCCCGCCGCCGGGCCGGCGCGCCTGATCGACATCTCCCGCGCCTTCAACCGCATGACGATCGATATCGTCCGCGGGCAGGTTCTCGATCTCGGCTTCGAAGGGCGGCGCGACGTCTCGCCCGAGGCCTACCTCGAAATGATTCGCGGCAAGACCGCGGCGATCGTCCGCTTCGCGGCCTGGGCCGGCGCGGTGCTTGGCGGCGCCGACGATGACCTCGCCTCCCACTTTGGCGCTTTCGGCGAAGCGCTTGGACTCGGGTTCCAGCTGCGGGACGACGCGCTTGGCGTCTGGGGCGCGGCCGAGGAGACTGGCAAGGACACCGCCGACGATATTCGCCGCCGCAAGCAGGCGCTGCCGGCCCTGCTGCTCCGCCGCGCCGCTTCCGACGCTGACCGCGCCGAGATGGATCGCATCTTCACCGGAACAAGCGTGTCCGAGACCGATGTCGATCGCGTGCTGGACATGCTGGCCCGGTACCGGGTTGCCGACGATGTCGAGGCACGGGTGCGCGAGGCGCACGACACCGCCGTCGCCGAGCTCGGCGCGATGGCGCCCGGCACCGACCCGACTGCGCTTGCCGCGCTCCACGCGCTCACCGACCGCATGTCGGTTCGTTCGGCCTGATCCGGGAGCCGCCACACGGCGTGATATGCTGGCGGCATCAACCGCGCCGCCGGCTCCACGCTGACGCTTGCCGCCCCGCGCCCACCGGGAGGGCCCGCCATGGTGACGACATCCCCTCGACTGCATCCTTCGTTGATCGCCAACCTGCACGACACGTTGCTGCTGAAGGAGGGACACTTCGCGTTCCGCTCCGGCCGCCACTCCAGCGTGCTGCTCGACCGCGACCGGTTGCTGGCCGATCCCGGCAACGCGAGCTCGGTCGGCTACGCGCTGGCCAAGGCCTTCTTCACCGACAAGGTCGACACGGTCGCCACGCCGAGCATCTGGGGCGTGGCGCTGGCGCAGTGGGTCGCGTATTTCCTCGAACCGAAAGCCAAGGTGGTGCACGCGGTCCCGACCAGCGACGGTGAGCGCCACATCCAGCACAATCTGCGCGACATGCTCGAAGGCAAGCGCGTGCTGCTTGTCGACAACCTCATTGTGAGCGGCAACACACTTGAGGCGTTCGCTGACGAGGTCGCGGCGCTGGGTGGCGACATCGTCGGACTCGGCGCGCTGTGGGACCTCGCCGACCCAACCATCCACGGAATGCGCGTCGTCGCGCTGCTCGATGACGTCTACCCCGCCTGGCTACCGGACCAATGCCCGATCTGCGCCGAAGGGAATCATGAGACCGAAGACATCCCGTACTAGGCGCGAGCCGCCAAAACACGGCACCGTCACCCGCGTGTCTCCCCAGCAGGCGACCGCCGAGCGCATGAACATCTACCTCGACGACCGGTACGCCTTCAGCATGAGTGTTCGCGCCTTGAGCGAGCACCCGGTGTCAGTCGGCGACCACCTCGGCGAGGCCGACATCGCGCGGCTTCGCGATGCCGACGAGCCGGACCGTGCTGTTGCCGCCGCGCTCAACCTGCTCACGCACCGCGGCCGCTCGGAGCGGGAGCTGCGCCAGCGGCTGCGCATGAAGGGCTACACCGCCGGCGCGATCGACACGGCGATCGGCAAGGTCGTCGACTGGGGCTATCTCGACGACGAGCGTTTCGCGGCGTCGTGGGTCGAGCAGCGCCAGGCGGGCAAACCGAGGTCCCGACGGGCGCTGGCCAACGAGCTGCGCGAGAAGGGCGTCGCGCGGGAGATCGTGGAGACGACCCTCGAGGAGGCGGAGATCGACGAGGTGGCTGACGCCCGGCGACTCGCGGCCGACAAGTGGCGCAAGGATGCGGACCTGGAGCTCGACAAGCGCCGCCAGCGCACGGCGGCGTTCCTCGGCCGCCGGGGATACGGCTGGGATGTCGCCCGGCAGGTGATCGATGAGCTCGCCCGAGGCGAGGATCCTGACGATTTCGAGCCACGGTAGCGCCCCCCTGAGCCGGAGCGTGAGCTCCTGACCCAACGCCACACAAGGGCGGTGTCCGAAGGCGTCACCCGCACCGCGGCACGAACCGTGCGCGTTTGGCCAACGACAGTGAACGGACACCACGCCCACGGGTGTGGTACAGTGAAGGAGGCTGCGGGAGGACCCACGTCGCTCGACGCCATCCCGATATCCCCCACCTGCAACCTGATGATGCGGCTCGACGAACGCCCCGCGCGAACGCTCCGCACACGCCCATTCGATCCTGCGCCTCGCGCCGGCAGGGTCTGTTGGTGATTGATTGCTTGCAGCACCCGGCGCCTCGGCTCACACCGCGCACCGCCTCGGGAGGGAACCTCGCTCCATGGCCGATTTTCGCTGGTACGGTCACAACTGTTTCCGCATCCGTTCAAAAGAGGGCACCGTCCTCACCGATCCACCCGGCAAGGGCACTGGCTACAGCTTCAGCAGCAAGCCCACTGCCGATATCGTCTCGCTCTCCCATGAGAAGGCCGATCACGCCAACCTCAAGGGCGTCAAGGGCGAGTACACCCTCCTGACCGGTCCAGGCGAGTACGAGATCCACGACGTCTTCGCCTACGGCTTCCGCAGCTATCACGATGACGCCAGAGGGGCCGAACACGGTTACAACACCATCTTCGTGTTCGAGATGGATGGCATGCGCATCGCCCATCTCGGCGATCTCGGCCACCGGCTCACCCCCGAGCTCACCGACGCGCTCGACAACATCGACGTGCTGCTCATCCCTGCCGGCGGTGGCGAGGGCATCATCACGGTCGAGCAGGCTGCCAAGATCATCGGCACGATCGAGCCGAACGTCGTCATCCCGATGCAGTTCGCCACGTCGAAGGGCGACAAGAACCTGGCTGGCGTCGACGAGCTGGCTCGCCAACTCGGTCTCGACCTGCCGGACCCGGTCGACAAGGTCGCGATCCGCAGCAGCGATTTCGACGATACATTGACATTCATCGTGCTCAACCCTGCCGCCTGACCGCACACAGCGTGGGCGCCGGCGAGACGCCCGAATGGAGCGAATTTCGATGCCGAAGTACATTTTCGTGACCGGTGGGGTAGCGTCGTCCGTCGGCAAGGGCATCACCACCGCCGCCCTCGGGCGGATGATCAAGGCGCGCGGCGCCAGCGTCTCGATCATGAAGCTCGACCCCTACCTCAATGTCGACCCGGGCACGATGTCGCCCTACCAGCACGGTGAGGTATTCGTCACCGACGATGGCGCCGAAACCGACCTCGATCTCGGCCACTACGAGCGCTTCATCGACGAAAACCTCTCGAGGGCGTCCAACGTCACCACCGGACAGGTTTACTCCACCGCTATCGCCAAGGAGCGCCGCGGCGATTATCTCGGCGGCACCGTCCAGGTCATCCCCCACATCACCGACGAGATCAAGCACCGCATCCGCCTCGCGTCGCGCCAGCACGAATCCGACGTCGTCATCTGCGAAGTCGGCGGCACCGTTGGCGACATCGAGGGCCAGGCGTTCATCGAGGCGATCCGCCAGATGCGCCGCGAGCTCGGCCGCCGCAACTGCCTCTACCTCCACGTCACCCTGCTGCCACGCCTCGGCGCGACGGGCGAGCTGAAGACCAAGCCGACACAGCAGAGCGTGCGCGAGCTGCGCTCGCTCGGCATCCAGCCGGACATCATCGTCTCCCGCGCCGACGACGAGATTCCCGACGAGGTGCGCGACAAGATCGCGCTCTTCTGCGATGTCGACAACGAGGCGGTGATCGGCCTGCAAACCGCGCGCTCGATCTACGAGGTGCCACTCATCCTCGAGGAAGCCGGGCTCGGCACCTATGTCGCCGAGCACTTCGACCTGCCGCTCCAGCCGCAGCTTGGTGAGTGGACGGCGATGGTCGACCGCATTGTCAAGGACAAGAAGGAGATCCGGATCGCGCTCGTCGGCAAGTATGTCGAGCTGCACGACGCCTACCTGAGCGTCGCCGAATCGCTGATGCATGCCGGACTCCACCACAACGTCGATATCGAGATCGAGTGGGTCAACTCCGAAACCACCTCGGCCGACGAGATGGAGAAAATCCTGCGGCATGTCTCTGGTGTCGTCGTTCCGGGCGGCTTCGGGCCGCGTGGCATCGAGGGCAAGGTCAGGGCGGTCCAGTTCGCCCGCGAGCGTGATATTCCCTATCTGGGACTCTGCTACGGACTGCACATGGCGGTGATCGAGTTCGCCCGCAACGTGCTGGGCCTGGAAGGCGCGAACTCATCCGAGATCGACCCGCACACGCCGCATCCGGTGATCGACCTGATGCCGGGACAGCGCGGCGTCGACAAGGGCGGCACCATGCGCCTTGGGCTCTGGCCCTGCAAGCTGGTGCCGGACACCACGGCCGGCAACGCCTACGCCTCCAGCCACGTTGACGAGCGGCACCGCCATCGGTTCGAGGTCAACAACGCCTACCGCGAACAACTCGCCGAAGGTGGGCTGACGGTAAGTGGCGCGTCACCGGATGGCCGACTGGCGGAGATCATGGAGATCACCGACCACCGGTTCTTCGTCGGCGTCCAGTTCCATCCGGAGTTCCGCAGCCGCCCGAACCGCCCGCATCCGCTGTTCCGGGACTTCATTGGCGCCGCGGTCGAGACGCTGCCGGAGGGCGCGCAGCGATCGCTGCCACTCGCCGAGGAAGCTCGGGAAGCAGTTGCCGCTTCGGCCGACTGACGGATAACGCGGACCCGCCGCCCCTACGG
>CBFGRG010000056.1:0-11118 GCA_965651105.1 uncultured bacterium
GCTCGTGCCACGTCTGGCCGGCGTCGGTCGACTTGAAGAGCGCGGCGTCTTCGACGCCGGCGTAGACCGTGTCCGCATCGTGAATCGACGGCGCGAGGTGCCAGACGCGCTTGAATTCCCACGGGTGTTGGGTGCCGTCATACCACTGGTGGGTGCCCGGCACGCCGTCGTAGGTGAACTCGTTCCCGATCACCTCCCAGGTCTCGCCGCCATCGTCGGAGCGATGCATCACCTGCCCGAACCAGTCGCTGGCCTGGGAGGCATAGAGCCGGTTGGGATCGAGTGAGGAGCCCTGAAGGTGGTACATCTCGAGCCCGCCAAAGAGCGGACCGGAGACCTTCCAGTCCTTTCGGGCCTCGTCGGACGTGAGGATGAATGCACCCTTGCTGGTGCCGACAAGAACTCGTACGCCTGCCATGGAAGTCACTCCTTACCGGGATGCCGAATCGTCCATCATCGAATGTACGTACAGATGGTACTTCGACGACCGGAGGGAGTGTTATCCGAAATTGCGATTGACGTGCCTGCCGGGCACACCTGCGGGGCATTTGCCACCACTGCGCCCTGGGCGACGTTTGCCCAGGGCGCGGAGATGCATGGCGTTGTCGCCCGGTGCCGCAACGGACCCAATCAGTCGTCGGGCCCTGCAGGCGCTTGTGGGAGAAGCCTACGCCTGGCCCTGGAGCCGGTCGCGGAGCTTCGCTTCCTGCTCCTGCAGCTCGGGCGTGAACGCTTCACCGAAATCCTCCGCCTCGACCAACGGGCGAAGCTCGAGCACCGACTCCTCACCCATCGGGTTGGGGCATCGCTTCGCCCACTCGACCGCTTCGTCCATCGACTCCACCTGCCAGATCCAGTACCCCGCCAGCAGCTCCTTGGTCTCGGCGAAGGGACCATCGGTCACGCTGCGCTTGTCGCCGGAGAAATGGACCCGGACCCCCGCCGATGACGGCTTCAGCCCGTCGCCGTCGACCATGATGCCGGCGTTGACGAGCGCTTCGTTGTACGCGGTCATATCGGCGATCAGCTGCTCGCTCGGCATCTCGCCCGCTTCGCTCTTCTCGTCGGCCTTGACCAGAACCATCACGCGCATCGGTGTTTCCTTCCCTGTGTCGTCCGGTGTTTGCCGGACCGTCGTTCGGCACGGGTTCGTCCCGTGTTACCTGGTAGTCGAATGGATCGACCGGAAATCGACATGGTCCCGGTTGGATTTCGAGAATTGATCGGATCGGCGTAGTGCCGGTTTGATAAACGGCCGGCACAGGGCCGGCGCTACGCATTGGCGTCCGGGGCGTCGAGCTCGGCCAGGCGGCGCTTGAGGAAGCGACGCTCGCGCTCCTGCGGCACCAGCTCCAGCGCGCGCCCATAAGCCGCGCGTGCTTCCTCGACGCGTCCGAGTCGCCGCAACAGGTCGGCGCGTGCCGCGTGGGCCAGATGGTAATCGACCAGCTTGCCTTCATCGAGGATGCCATCGATCAGCGTCAGCCCCATCTCGGGACTGTCACGCATCGCGACAGCCGCGGCCCGGTTGAGCTCGACGACCGGCGAGGGGGCGACCATCCCGAGCAGGTCGTAGAGCGCGACGATACGGCCCCAGTCGGTCGCCTCGCTGTTGGGCGCCTGGGCATGGGCGGCGGCGATCGCCGCCTGGAGCGTGTAGGGGCCGATGCGCTGTGTCGCGATCGCCGCATCGACCAGCGCCCGGCCCTCGGCGATCAGGTCGCGGTCCCACCGGGTGCGGTCCTGGTCCTCCAGCGGCACGAGGTCGCCGTCCGGCGTGGTGCGCGCTTCCCGTCGCGCCTCGTGCAGAAGCAGCAACGCCAGCAGGCCCATCGCCTCGGAGTCTGCCAGCAGCGCGTTGAGCAGGCGAGCCAGGCGAATCGCCTCGCCGGAGATATCCGGCCGCGTCAATGACGGGCCGAACGAGGCCGAGTATCCCTCGTTGAAGACGAGATAGATCACCTGGAGCACGGCGTCGAGCCGGTCGGGCCGTTCTTCGGGCGCGGGGACCTCGTAGGGGATGCGGTCTCGCTTGATCTTCGCCTTGGCCCGCACGATGCGCTGCGCCAGCGTCGAGGGCGCCGTCAGGTAGGCGCGGGCGATCTCTTCGGTGGTCAGCCCGCAGACCTCGCGCAGCGTCAGGGCGACGCGGGCGTCGGGCGCCAGCGCGGGGTGACAGCAGGTGAAGATCAGGCGGAGCTGGTCGTCGGCGATCGTTTCGTCGTCGATTTCGACCTCGTCGGAGGAGGCGAGGTCCCGCTGGTAGGCGAGCTCGGGCAGGGCTGTGTCGAACCGTGTCCGCCGGCGGATCGCGTCGATTGCCTTGAAGCGCCCGGTCGAGACCAGCCACGAATAGGGGTTGGCCGGGACGCCCTCCTCGGCCCAGCGGTCGACAGCGACCGCGAATGCGTCATGCATGGCGTCCTCGGCGAGCTCGAAGTTGCCGCCGAGCACGCGCACCAGCGTGGCGTAGACCCGTCGCGAGTCCTCGCGGTAAATGCTTTCGACGGCCTGCTGGATATCCATCGAGCCGGTCACCGGGTCAGGAAGCGAACCGGTGAGCCGAGCGCGCCTTCGCCTTGAGGGCCTCTGCCTCGCGATTCTTCGGCGCGGCGCTCGTCTCCAGCGCGGCGATCAGGTCGGCCGAGACGCGAGCGACCTCGTCGACGGCGGCGTCGAAGGCGGCCTGGTTGACCTGCGACGGCTTCGTGAAGCCGCTGATCTTGCGGACGTACTGGAGTGCGGCGGCGCGGATCTCGTCGTCGGTCGCGGGCGGGTCGAAGTTGAAGAGGGGGCGGATGTTGCGGCACATGGTGGGTTACCGTGTTCCTTCTGCTGGGAGGAGCTTGCGTCCTCTCGTGAGCCAACGGGCCGGCACAGGGGCGGCGCTACAGCGTATGCGACCGGCGCAGGCGCATCACGCCAGGTTGAGCTGCCATGAGACGCCAACGCGGTCGTTGACCCAGCCGAAACGCTGGCTGAAGCCTTACGTGCCGATTGGCATCAGCGCCTTGCCGCCTTCGAGCAGCGTGCCGTAGGGCCGGTCGATCTCCTCGGCCTGGCCTTCGAACATCAGGAATGTCGTGATCTTCTGGCTATCCGAACGTGTCACAACCGCTTCCTCGCGCCTCCCGTGATGTCTCGCAATCCGAGTCTACATCAGGAAGCCGCGAACCCGGGCGTCGCGCAGGGCGAGGCCAACCCACGTCAGCGTCGCCAATACCGCCGGGAAGAGGAACCATGGGTCTTCCAGGCGCACCTGCGTCGCGATTGCGCCGCCCAGGAAACCGGTCAGCAGGATCGCGCCGATCACCGCTGTGCGTGGGATCGCATAGAGCACGGTGCAGGCAAGCAGGGTCACCCCGATGGGGATGACGACGCTTTCGGGATACCCGAGCTCCACCGTGGCGTCGATCGCGACGTCGAGGTTGAGCGCCTTGATGAGGCCGTCCTGGAGCAGGAACAGGATCACGAGACCGCTGATGATACGCCCTGCCCGAACCATGCCGAGCGATGAAGCCGCCCGATGCGCCGTCGGATTGGTGTAGGTGTGCTGCCTGGCTGCCATCTTCCCTGACCTCCTGGGGTCATGCATTCGTCGCGCGACTCGGCTGGCGCCGGCGCGCTGTCAATGGGCAGACGGTGCGTTCGCGAGGTGGTGACGCCCCGTCACGGGTGCGGTGAGCCCATGATGCAGCCTGGGAGGTGATATGGCTTCTTCGATCTTGCTGTTGGTGGAAAAGGAGAATCCCGACGCGTCACTCAGGCCAGGGTGAGCGGGCTGGCCTCCGTCACCGACCGCAGCGGGATCATCATCGGCGTGCCGTGCTCCGGGTGGACCAGCACATCGGCATCGACATCGAAGATTCGCCGCATCAGCGGGCAGGTGATGACCGTCTCGGGGGTCCCCTGCGCGATGATCTTGCCGTCGCGCATGGCAACGATGTGGTCGGCGTACCGAGCGGCGAGGTTGATATCGTGAATGACCATCACGATCGTCTTGCCCTGCTCGTGGTTGAGCTTCCAGACCAGGTCGAGCAGGTCAGTTTGCGCGGCGATGTCGAGATAGGTGGTTGGCTCGTCCAGCAGCAGCACCTGCGTGTCCTGCACCAGCGCCATCGCGATCCAGACGCGCTGCCGCTGCCCGCCGGAGAGGGATCCGACCTCCCGGTGGCGGAGCTCGTCCAGCCCACAGGTGCGGATCGCCCAGTCGACCATCTCCTCATCGCGCTCGGTCCAGCGCTTCAGCCAGCCCTGATGCGGCGTGCGTCCCGCGGAGACCACGTCCTCGACCAGCAGATCCTCCGGCGCGGCGGCCTCCTGGCCGAGCATCGCCAGCCGTCGCGCCAGCGCTCGGTGCGAGCCGCGGGCGATGTTGTCGCCGTCCAGCTCGATACTGCCGGCGCCGAGCCGCTGCAGGCGCGCGCAGGCGCGCATCAGGGTCGACTTGCCGCAGCCGTTCGGGCCGACGATCGCCGTGATCTTGCCGCCGGGGATACTCAGGGTGAGCTTGTCCGAAACGACCATGTCGCCATACCCGGTGCGGGCGCCGACGATGTTGAAGCCCTGTGAGTTGTCCCGGCTGGCGCGAGCGCGCATCGCCAGGCTGCGTGGCACGCAGTAGCTCGGGCACCGCAGCGCGGCCGGATGCGGAAGCAGGTCGCAGTCGATTCCGTACAGCTCGGCGAGCAGGTCCGATGTGAGGATGTCGGAGGGATCGCCATCGCCGATGATGCGGCCGTCGCGCATGGCGACGAGCCGGTCGCTGACGCGCGCGGCCTCGTTGATGTCGTGCAGCACCATCACGATGGTGCGCCCCTCCTCGCGGTTGAGTCGCACCACGAGGTCCATGACCTCCATCTGGTGCGCCACGTCGAGGAAGGTCGTGGGCTCGTCGAGCAGCAAGACTGGCGTCTCCTGCGCCAGCGCCATCGCGATCCACGCACGCTGCCGCTGCCCGCCGGAGAGCTCCGCCACCGGGCGGTCGCGCAGCTCGGTCATGCCGGACAGCTCCAGCGCCCGGTCGACCGCTTCGGTGTCGTGCCGGGTTGGGGGCTGGAAGAACGCCTGGTGCGGATAGCGGCCGCGCAGGGCCAGCTCGCTGACGGTGACGCCGTCCGGCACGATCGCCTGTTGCGAGAGCAGGCCGAGCTGCCGCGCCACGTCGCGCGAGGGCATTGTGTCGATAGCCTGCCCGTCCAGCAGCACCGAGCCTTCGGTGGGGTTCAGCAGCCGCGCCAGCGACCGCAGCAGGGTCGATTTGCCGCAGCCGTTGGGCCCGATGATCGTGGTGATCGTCCCCGGCTCGATGGACAGGCTCAGGTCGAAGACGACGGGAGTGTCTTCGTAGGCCAGGGTGATGCGTTCGGCGGCGAGCTGGGACATGAACCCTCCGGGTGCGGCGATCAGACGCGCAGGTTCGAGCGGTAGAGCAGGTACAGGAAATACGGCGCGCCGACGGCGCCGGTGACAACGCCAACCGGCAGGGTCACCGGCAACAGGTGCTGGGCGACGATGTCGGACCCCAGCAGCATGATCGAGCCGAGCAGCGCGGTAAAGATCAGCACGCTGCCGGTCGGCGGCCCGGCGATCATCCGGGCCATGTGCGGCACGATCAGGGCGACGAAACCGATCGGGCCAGCCAGCGCCACCGACACGGCGGCCAGCGCGCACCCGACCAGAATCAGCGTCAGGCGCGTTTGCTCGAGCGATACGCCGAGGCTCCTGCTGACAGTATCGCCGAATTGGAGCGTGCGCAGCGCTTCCATCAGTATCACCGCGATCGGACCGAGGACAAGCAGCGAGACCACCAGCAGCCGGACATCGCTCCAGTTCGAGGCGTAGATCGACCCCATCGCCCAGACGATCGCCGGCCGGGTGATCTCGATCGGGAATTTCACCGTCATATACGTCGTGCCGGCGCTGATCATCGCCCCGACGCCGATGCCGACGAGGATCAGCCGGTTCATGGCGATGCCACGCTTCCACGAGAGGCCGTACACCGCCGCGGCGGCCACCACCGCGCCCGCGAATGCCGCCACCGGCAGCAGCACCAGCGAGCCGATGCCGAGGATCATCCATGACACCGCGCAGAGCGTCGCGCCGCTGCTGATGCCGATGATATCGGGCGATACGAGCGGGTTGCGAGCGATACCCTGGAAGATCGTGCCGGACATCGCCAGGCAGGCGCCCATCAGCACCGCCACCAGCACGCGTGGCAGGCGCAGCGTGCGCACCACCATATCGGTATCCTCGGTGCCGCGCCCGAAGATGGCGCGGACCACATCGCCGAAGGGGATCGAGAAGCTGCCCAGCGTGACCGCCCAGATCATGAGCAGGACCAGCAGGCCGAGCGCCATTGCTGCAAGGCCGAGCGCGCGCATGTTGATCCGCACCGCGACGCCGCCACGACGGATCGTGCGGTGGCCGGGACGCTGCGGCGGGATCGTGCCCAGGTGCGCGCTCATGATGCCCCCAGCCGCGTCGTTCGCGCCAGATAGATGAGGAACGGCGCGCCGACCAGTGCCGTGACGATGCCGACCTGCAACTCGGCCGGCTTGACCACGAGCCGCCCGACGACGTCCGCCCCGGTGAGCAGGATCGCGCCCAACACGAGCGCGTAGGGCAGGATCCAGCGATAGTCGGCGCCGGCGATGGAGCGCGCGATGTGCGGGGTGGCCAACCCGATGAAGCCGATCGGTCCGGCGACCGCGACCGCGGCTCCGGTGATGATCACGACGATGATCGATGCGATCACCCGCACCCGGCCGGTGCGCATGCCGAGGGCGCGTGCGCTGTCATCGCCCATGCTGAGGACGTTGAGCTGATGCCCCAGCAGCAGGCACCCTATCGTGCCGGCGAGCAGGAAGGGCGAGACGACCTTGAGGACATCGAGCCCGCGCCCAGCCACGGACCCCGCGAGCCAGAACCGCATGCTGTCCATCGTCTCTTCGCGCATCAGCAGCAGCGTGCTCGTCCACGCGCTCAACAGTGCCGCCACCACCACGCCGGCGAGGGCGAGCTTGATCGGCCCCGCGCCACCCCGGCCGGCGGTGCCGACCGCGAACACCAGCATGGCCGCCAGCATCGCGCCGAGGAACCCCACCCACACGTACTGGCTGGGATTCGAGGCGCCAAGATAGGTGATGGCGATCGCCACGCCAAGGCTGGCGCCCTGGCTGACGCCGAGAATGGATGGGTCGGCGAGGGGGTTGCGGGTCACGCCCTGCATCACCGTGCCGGCCACCGCCAGCGACCCGCCGACGCAGATCGCGATCAACGTGCGCGGCAGGCGCATGCTGCGCACGATCACCTGCTCGTAGTCGTCCGGATTGTAGTGGAACAGCGCATCCCACGAGTCGCGTGTCGAGAGCGGAAGCGAGCCGAACCGCAGGCTCAGCAGCGCGACGACCGCCACGGCGATCAGTCCGGCAGCGAGCCCGATCGCGCGGGCGGTGGGCGCGGCCCATCCGGAGGAGCGCCGGGCCACCTCGGTCTCGGGCATGGTGCGGGGTGGATTCGAGATCGCCATGGGCGGGCAGGACGCCTAGATCACCTTCTTCTCCGCGCCACGCAGGGTTCGGGCGGGCGCGTGATCGCTTCGGGCGCTCGCTGGGAGCCGCAGGCGACCGACCCGTCTGTGTGGTCGGCAAGGACGCGGATCGCTCGTCGGCGCGTCATCGATCGTGCGCTCACCCAGGCAGACCCTTCCATAATCGCGTGGCTTTGATAGCCGACTCGGCCAGTCGGGATTATGCGAGGCATTGCGCCAGCGTGTCAAGGCAGGTTTGAAGCCTGGAGGTGCTGATGTCGGTCGGTTGGGCGCCGCCGGCGTCGTGATACGCATCGCTCCGACGACGGATCAGTCGTCGATCGCCTGGTACACGGAGGTCCAGAAATCCAGCGAGATATCGGCGGTTGGCGGCATCCGCTGGCTCAGCAGGACGCCAACCAGCGCTTCTGCCGGGTCTACGTACAGTGACGTGCCGAAGCCGCCATCCCAGCCGAACCGGCCGGGCACCGATGCCACATCGTCGCGCCTGGTGATCATCGAGACACCGAATCCCCAGCTGCGGTTGTCGCCGAGAAAGAAGCCGGCCGACGCGCGCTGTTCCGGGGTGATCTGGCTGGTCGTCATCGCCTCCACCGAGGGCCGGGACAGGATGCGCGTGTTTCCGGCTCTTCCGTTGTCGAGCAGCATCTGCCCGAACACCAGCAGGTCGTCGACCGTCGAGACCAGGCCTCCCGATGCGTCCGGGAAGGCGGGCGGGTGACGCCACTGGCTGTCCTCGACATCGTCGTAGAGATCGAGCGCCCCCGTTTCGGGATCGGCAACATAGCAGGTCGCCAGCCGGTCACGCGCCTCTGCAGGAACGCTGAAGCCGGTGTCGTTCATGCCGAGTGGCTCGAAGATGCGCTCGCGAAGCACCGATTCAAGCGGTTGGTCTGCCGCTCGCGCCAGCAGGACCCCAAGCACCTGGAATGCCGTGTCGTACATCCAGCGCTCGCCGGGTTGCGCCATCAGCGGGAGGGCGCCGAACCGGCGTATCCACTCGTCAGGCGCGGGAAGTGCCTGCGGCGCCGGTGGACCTGGCATGACGCCCAGCTCGCGCGCGGCCTCCTCGATCGGGAACTCGCCTGATTCCAGGATGAAGCCGAAGCCCATGCGCATGGTGAGCAAGTCGCGAACCGTTAGCGCTCGGTTGGCCGGCACGGTGTCGTCGATCGGCCCGTCAAGGTGTTTCAGGACGCGTCGATCCGCCAGCTCCGGCAACCACCGGTCGACCGGATCGTCCAGCCGCAGCCTGGTCTCCTCGATGAGCGAGAGGGTGGCCACCGCCATGATCGGCTTGGTGATCGAGGCAATGCGAAACAGGGTGTCGCGCCGCATCACATCGTCCGTGCCAACGGTTTTGACGCCGATCGTGTCGATTTGTGTCTCGCCTCGCCGGCTGATGGCCGTGACGATGCCGGGAGCGTCGCCGCGTTCGACACGTTCGCGCATGACACTGCGCAGGCGGGCGAGTCGCTCCGTGGAAAGTCCGCCGATGGTCATCTGCTGATCCTTTCGCCTGGCTGCCGCAGCGATGGCGCGCTACCGCTCGCCGGTGAGTACCGGTTTGATGTCGACGATCGGCGTGCCATCGATGGCTTCCAGCGGGGTGACCCGCAACCGGTTCCCGGCGATCTCCCGCGCGGTGATGCGATGCAGGCCGATCGGGTTGGGGCGATCGGGTGAGCGCGTTGCGAATACGCCCGCCAGCGGTCGGTTGGGATCGTTTCGCGGATGCACCGCGAGCACCTCGCGGTCGGCGAGGTGCAGCCAGGTCAGCAGCATCAGCTCGTCACCAGGAGCCAGGCCGGCGAGCCCGGCGGCAACCGCCGGGTCGAGCTCCAGCCACGCTTCGGGCGCGCCCTCGTCGCCCTGGCGCGGCGCGTCCGCCCGGCTGACAAGCGCCGAGCGGACGTGCCCGATTGGGTGAATGGTGAAGACGGTATCGCCGTCGGTGCGACCCAAGCCTGTGCTCCGATCAGCGTTCCAGCAGCGCATAGACGCGGCGGTCGCGGAGGTAGAGGCCCAACCATACCAGTACCGCGGCTACGACGGGGAGGAGGACCAACGGGCCCTCCTCGAGGCGAACCGTCGTCGCGAATGCGCCGCCGAGGTAACCGGTGAGCAGGATCGCGCCGATCACCGCGGTGCGCGTCATGGCGTAGAGCACCGTGCTGGCCAGCAGCGCAATGCCGATCGGCACGACGAGGTCGGGGGAGTACCCGAGGTCGACGGTCGCCTCGACGGCGAAATCGAGGTAGAGGATCCTGACCAGCGCGTCCTGCAACAGGAGCAGGATCACAACGCCGCTGATGATGTGTCCCGCCAGCCTGGCCATTTTCGACGGCTGGATGACGAACGAACCGGAATTGTCCTGGGTGAACTGTCCGAGAACCATGACGACGTCCTTTCTCTCCACGTTGCGACTCGACGCTTTCGGGTGAGCACCCGTTTCATCTGGTAGTCGCACGAAGAGGCCGGAAATCGACATCCATCGGGACAGGGTTTCGAATCCATGGTTGCCCGACGTCCCTGTGCATGTGCAGCCCGGATCTGCCAAGCCGCGATTCCCGAAGACAGGCCTGGCCCGAAGCTACCCGTGGCGAAGTGAGGTGCCAGGAACGCCGCCTTCGTGCGACGGGGCCCGTTCCGGCGACGTCGCGAGGCCACGCAGGTGCGCGCCAAGCTGGCTCGCGTTGCCGAGCAGAGCGAACGCGACAATCGGGTGCAGCGCGGCGATCCAGCCCGCGTCTATGTTCGGCAGGGCGGTTTGTATGACGTAGAGAACGATCAGCACCACGGTCATGCCGATGGCCCGCCGACCCGGCCGACCGAGCAGGACCAGTACGATCAGCGGTAGCAGCAGGATGCCGATCATGTAGCCGAAGCTTTCATGATCGCTCCAGCGCTCGGCTGTGTCGAAGAGGGCCAGTCCGGCGAGGAAGATCTGGATCGCGACTCCCGCCGCGAAGAGCCAGGCGAACGCCATCGCCCCGAATCGGGACCATCGCATCAGTGGTGTTTGGGTCGCCATCCTGACATTCCTTTGCAGTATCGATCGATGGCTGTCTCGGACCCTGCGGGGCGAACCCGCTCGCGTACAAGCGTGAGAGACGGACGTCAACCGCCTGTGTCGAAAATCTCAACAAAACGTCTACAATCGGCCGCGTTCGCTCCGGATCGATGGGGTATGCGTCGGCCTCCCCGCCGCGCGATGAGAGACTCCTACCGTCTACGACGGGGCGGCGCCATCACGTGTGACATCCCGGCTTCGGCTCCCTTCTCCGCGAGTCCACAGCACCCGTCTCGCCTGCACCGGAGGGCAGGCTCAGCGGCGGGTTCTGTCTGCCCGCAGGTCGGCCGCGACGGGCCGTCAGCTGAGCTGCTCGGCCAACGCGACCATGATCCCTTCGGGGCCGTGGACGTAGCAGAGCCGATAGCTGTCCTCGTACTGCACCACCTCTCCAACCAGCTCCGCGCCGTGGTTTCGCAGGCGGGCAAGGACGTCATCGAGGTCGTCGACGGCGAACATGATGCGGCGGATACCCAGCGCGTTCACCGGTGCA
>CBFGRG010000057.1:0-11090 GCA_965651105.1 uncultured bacterium
GACAGCGTTTGTTGATGACTGAAATAAGGATTGGTAGCCTTCACGCGCTCGCCCTTTCGCCTTCGCCCCTTCGGGCTGCGCTCAGGATGACAACGTTGATTGAGTGCAGGAATCAGGTGTTGGTAGCCTTCACGCGCTCGCCAGTTCGACTGCGTCCCTTCGGGGCTGCGCTGCCATGCATCCAGGCGCGCGTAGTGCCGCCCCTGTGGCGGCTCGCGCCGGGAATCATGCGTGGCAGTACCGCCGCGACGCATCACGCCACAGGATGCCAACCGCTAGCTGACGCCTGAAATCGAACCTGAAAAACTCGACAGCCCCCGCTGCCGCCCCGCTTCCGGCAGTTGCCCGATCGGCCGATTGCCGGTACAAGTGACTGCATTGACATCGTCACTTCGCCAGGGAAGTTGGAGGACCGAAATGGCTGGCAAACCCCGCGTCGCCGTGACGCGCATCATTCCCGATGCCGGGCTCGACCTGCTCCGTGAGAACGCCGACATCGTGCTGTGGGAGAAGGAGCTGCCGCCCTCTCCCGAGGAGCTCGATCGGCTGCTCGATGGCGCCGAGGGAGCCCTAACGCTCCTGACCGATCGCATCGACGGCGAGGTCCTCGATCGGCACCCCGACCTCAAGGTCGTCAGCAACTTCGCCGTTGGGTTCGACAACGTCAACGTTCCCGACGCCACCGCGCGGGGCGTCGCCGTCTGCAACACACCCACCGTCCTCAACGAAGCCACCGCCGAGATGGCCTTCACCCTCATGATGGCCGCCGCCCGGCGCGTGATGGAGAGCGTCGATTACGTTCGCGCCGGCAAATGGAAGACGTGGGGCCCGACCCTGCTGATGGGCCAGGGACTGACTGGTCGCACCCTCGGGATCGTCGGCTTCGGGCGCATTGGCCGGATGTTCGCCAGGATGGCCGCCGGCTTCGATATGGAGATCCTCGTCTACGACGTCTACCAGGACCCGGAAGCCGAGCAGGAGCTTGGTGTCCGCTACGTCTCCATGCGCGAGCTGCTGGAGCGGTCCGACTTCATCTCGCTTCATGTCGCCCTGACCGACGAGACCCACCACATGATCGGCGCCGAGCAGTTCGCCGCGATGAAGCCGACCGCCGTGCTGGTCAATGCCGCGCGCGGTCCCGTCGTCGATACCGACGCGCTGGTTGATGCGCTGAAGAATGGCGAAATTTTCGCCGCCGGTCTCGACGTCACCGATCCCGAGCCCCTCCCGGCCGATCATCCGCTGATGTCGCTGCCGAACTGCACCGTCGTGCCGCACATCGCTTCGGCCACGGTGGCTTCGCGCAACGCGATGGCCGAGCTCGCCGCCAGCAACGTGCTCGATGTGCTCAACGGCCGCGAGCCCCGCGCGATCGTCAATCCCGACGTGTTGAGGAACCGCGCATGACCGCCGACGCCGCCACCTCCCCGCTGGAGACCGTTCGCGATCGCGTTCACACCTGGGTCGATGCCCATCGCGACGAAATCGCCGACCAGCTCCTGGCATTTACCGGTGTCCCCTGCATTACATTGAATGAGGGCGCGGTCCAGGATGTCATCCAGCGGGCGATGGAGGATCGCGGCTGGTCCGTCGATCGCTGGGAGGCGACTCGTGACCAGATCGAGGAGTACATCCTCCATGTCGGCGAGCAGGAGCGCTACGAAGGCAGACCGAACCTCGTCGCGACGGTCCCCGGCACGGGCGGCGGCCGGTCGCTGATGGTCCAGGGCCACGTCGACGTGGTCGATCCCGGCGATCCTGCCCTCTGGACCCACGGGATTTGGGGCGAGCGTGTCGGCGACCGCATTTACGGCCGCGGCTCGGTCGACATGAAGGGCGGCATCGTCTCGATGATGATCGCCCGGCAGGCGCTGGCCGAGACCGGCGTGTCGATCAAGGGTGATGTCCTCGTCGCGACCACGGTCGGCGAGGAGGATGGTGGCCTCGGCGCGCTCTCGACCATCCTGCGGGGGCATCGGGCCGATGGCGTGATCATCACCGAGCCGACCGAGCGGCGCCTCGTCATCGCGCAGGGCGGCTCGCTCGTGTTCCGCATCACCGTCCCCGGCAAGGCCGCCCACGGTGCGGCGCGCAACGAGGGCGAATCGGCCATCGAGCACTTCATCCCGATCTTCCAGGACCTGCTGGCCTGGGAGGCCGAGCGCAACGCGACGATCTCTCACCCACTCTACGATCACCTCGAGAACAAGTTCCCGATCAGCGTCGGGTTGGTTCGCGCCGGCAACTGGGCATCGACTGTGCCCGAATCACTTGTCGCCGAGGGGCGACTCGGCTTCCTGCCGGGAGAGTCGATCGAGGACATGATGCAGCAGGCCGAAGCGCGCATCGCCGCCGTCGCCGCGAAGGACCCGTGGCTGGTCGAGCACCCACCCATCGTCGAGTGGTTCGGCGGGCAGTTCGCGTCGGCCGAAGTCTCGCCGGACAGCCCCCTTGCGATGACCGTCGCCCGCGCCCACGAGATCGCGACCGGCGAGCCGGTGGCCATCGAGGGCGTCACCTACGGCGCCGATATGCGGCTGTTCACCGAGATCGGCGGCATGCCGACCGTGATGTACGGTGGCGGCGACGTCCGCGTCGCTCACACCGCCGATGAGTACATCGAGTTGTCGGAAGTCACCGCCGCTGCCGAGTCCCTCGCCCTCGCCATGTGCGACTGGTGCGGCTTCGACCTGGAAACCGACGCGTAGCGCCGTTCCCGTGGCGGCCCCTCGATTCTCGATGTCGGGCAATGGTCATGATCTGTAGCCCCGGGTCTTGTACCCGGGGAATCTCACCAGCACCAACTCCCGAGTCCTGCACCAGGCATCGTTGGCATTTCGAGCGCAAGAGATGTCTCCGCGTTGCACCCTGCGAGTGCTGCAGTCGAAATGCCAGCAACTCCTTGGTCGGTTCGCCTGCCCGGGCACAAAGACCCGGGCCAACCAGATGAGACGAGGCCCCATGCCCACACCATCCCTCGACTCCCTTCGCGATCCCATCCGCGACTGGCTCCAAACCCGCCGCGACGACATCGCCGATCTCCTCCTCGACCTCGTCGGCGCCCAATCCATCACCCTCGACGAGGCGCCCGCCCAGGAGGTCGTCGGTCGCTTCATGACTGACCGAGGCTGGGAGATCGACCGCTGGGAGGCGACTCGCGACCAGATCGCCGACCACATCATCCACGTCGGAGAGCAGGAGCGGTACGAGAACCGCCCCAATCTCGTCGCTCGTGTGCCGGGCACCGGTGGCGGCCGGTCGCTGATGCTGCAGGGCCACGTCGATGTCGTCGATCCGGGCGATCCCGCCCTGTGGGAGCACGATCCCTGGGGCGAGCGCGACGGCGATCGCATCTACGGCCGTGGCTCGGTCGATATGAAGGGCGGCGTGGTGGCGATGTTGCTGGCGCGGCAGGCGCTCGCTGAGCTGGACATCGCGATCAAGGGCGACGTCTGCCTCGCGACCACCGTCGGCGAGGAGGACGGCGGCCTCGGCGCCCTGTCGTTGGTGCTGCGGGGCTATCGGCCCGATGGCGTGGTCCTTCCGGAGCCGACCGATCGCGCGCTCGTCATCGCGCAGGGTGGCTCGCTCGTCTTTCGCATCACCGTCCATGGCAAGGCCGCCCACGGCGCGAACCGGAACCAGGGCGAGTCGGCGATCGAGCACTTCTACCCCATCTTCCACGCGCTGCTCGACTGGGAACGCGAGCGCAACGCGACGATATCCCACCCGCTTTACGATCATATGGAGAACAAGTTCCCGATCAGCGTCGGCGTCGTGCGCGCCGGCAACTGGGCCTCAACCGTGCCGGAATCGCTGGTTGCCGAGGGCCGGCTGGGCTTTATTCCCGGCGAGACGATCGAGGGCATGATGCGGCAAACGGAGGAGCTGCTCGCCCGGGTCGCCGGCGAGCATCCCTGGCTGCGCAACCACCCCCCGACCATCGAGTGGTTCGGCGGCCAGTTCGCCGCCTCGGAGGTGCCGGCCGACCATCCCCTCACCCGGACCGTCGCGAAGGCGCACCAGCTCGTCACCGGCGACGATGTCGAAATCTCGGCGATTACCGGCGGCACTGACGCCCGCCTCTTCACCGACATCGCTGGCATCCCGGCCGTCGTCTACGGGCCGAGCGAGAACCGCCTCGCGCACATGACCGACGAGTACATCGAGCTGGACGAGGTCGTCGGCACCGCCGAGACGCTCGCGCTTTCCATCCTCGACTGGTGCGGGTACGATGCCCCCGCGTCGACCTGACGCCGCTGCCCCGATGTCATCGCCTTCAGTCGTTCCCTCCGGGAGATTTGCTTCGTGTCCACCACCTCACCTGTCGCCGCCGCCCGTCTCACCCCCGACACCCTCCTCACCAGGATGCGGACCGCCGGGCAACCCGCCATTTCTCCCGACGGCCGCGAGCTCGCCTATGTTGTTTCTCGCGTCGATGGCGGCTCGTTGACCACTATCAGTCAGGTCTGGCTGATGGATCTCGATTCAGGGGAAACGTCCCAGCTCACGCGAGGCGGCACCAGCAACACGGCTCCCGTGTGGTCGCCCGACGGCAGCAGCATCGCCTTCGTTTCCAACCGACCCGGCGATGGCCGCTGGGCGCTCTGCATCCTCGACCGCGCTGGCGGCGAGGCCGTCGAGGTCGAGACGTTCGCGTCGAAGCCGACTTCCGTCGCCTGGCGTCCAGATGGCTCGGCCCTCGCCGTGGTCGTGCCGCTTGGCAAGGCTGACCCCTCCGCACCGCGTGCGATCACCCGCATCGACTACAAGCAGGACAATCGCGGCCTGATCAACAACGAGCGCAACCAGGTCGTGATCGTCTGGCCCGAGCGCGGTGAGACCCGCACCGTCACCGACGGCGCATTCGACCACCTCGCCCCGGCCTGGTCGCCCGATGGCCGCCTCATCGCCGTCAAGCAGACCCGCATGAACGGCTTCGTCAGCCAGCTCCTGCTGATCGACGACGACGGCGACGAGCAGGCGCGCATCGGCACCGAGGAAGGCAGCGTCGGCACCTGGGCGTGGTCGCCAGACGGCTCGGCGATCCTGCTTGACGGCAGTGAGGTCCTGAGCCCGACCACCGACTACTACCGCTACCACGTTGCCAGCGGTGAGCTGACGAAGATCACCGACGATGCTGGATTCAGCACCGTCGCTGGCGCCCCGACCATCAGCCTGCCCGACCAGCCCGTTTGGACCGATGGTCACACCGCCCTCGTCCACGGCATCAAGGCCGGCGCCAGTGGCATCTGGTCGCTCGACGTCCAGACCGGCGAGTACGAGCCGATCGTCTGGTGGAACGCAACGCACGGCGGCTTCAGTGCCGACGACAGCGGCCAGCGTATCGTCCAGACGCGAAGCTCCCTGGATGTCAGCGGTGAGCTTGTGCTCGTGGACATGGCTGCCGGCGAGACGCATCGACTGACCCACCTCAACGACGAGCTGTTCGCCGAGCTCCCGCTCGCGCAGCACGAGAAGATCACGGTCGATCGCGACGGCTGGCCGATCGACGCCTGGGTGTTGAAGCCGGCCGATTTCGACCCGGCGAAGCGCTACCCGATCATTCTCGACGTGCACGGCGGGCCGCATGGCAATTACGGGTACTCGTTCAACGCTGGCCAGCAACTGATGGCCGCGGCGGGCTACGTCGTTGTTGCCGCCAACCCGCGTGGATCCGGCACATATGGCCGCGTCTTCGCCGAAGCCGTGCTCGGCGACTGGGGCGGTGAGGATTGGACCGACCTCCAGGCGGTGCTCGACACCGTGCTGGAGAACGACTGGGCCGACCGCGATCGCACTGCCATCTACGGGTATTCCTATGGTGGCTACATGACGAGCTGGGCGATCGGGCAGACCGACCGGTTCAAGGCGGCCGTCTGTGGCGCGCCGGTCTTCAACCTGAAGTCGTTTTACGGCACCAGCGACATCGGCCACGTCTGGGCGCCGGTGCAATGGGGTGGGAGCTTCGCGGAGATCGAGGCGTTCCTGGTCGAGCGGTCGCCGTCGACGTGGATCCACCGCGCGACAACCCCGACGCTGATCGTCCACGGCGAGGAGGACCACCGCTGCCCGATCGGACAGGGCGAGGAGATGTTCACCGGGCTCAAGCAGGCCGGCTGCGAGGTCGAGTTCGTTCGCTATCCCGGCAGCTCGCACCTGATGCTGCGCGGTGGCCGGCTCTCGTACCGGATCGACTTCTACCAGCGCGTCATCGCCTGGTTCGATCGTCACCTCGGCGCATAGCGGCGCTCGCTGTCCCGAGGCCGGCGAGGTGTTCGCGCCAGGCCGGTTCGGATGCCGGAGGCGGCCCCCGCCGGCGGCGCGCCCGGTGAAGCGAGGGCGCGACTGGCGTATCATCGCCTTGTGGGTAGATGCGCGCCAGCCGCGCTTTTCTCGTCCGTCCTGGACACCGTGGATCGGTACATGCGGCACGTCCCGAGTGGATCGATGCGGACGGGTGAGATCAACATGATGAAACACGATAGTTCATTCGAACGGCAGGAAAAGGTTCTCCGGACCTTTCGGTCGATCGGGCGGCTCAGGAATCGCCGCGAGCGGGCGCGGCGGGCAGCGCTGCAGGCCGGACCTCGGGTCGAGACGCCCGAGCAGGGGCGGAGCCGCGCCGGGGAAGGCAGGCGTCTCGGCCGCCTGGGCCTGGGCTATCTCGATTGGGAGCTGGGATCCGACCGGTCATGGTGGTCGGATGAGATCTTCCGCATTTTCGGTTTCGAGCCGGGCGAGGTCGAGCCCACGCTCGACCGGATGCGGCAGCTGGTCCTTCCGGAAGACCAGGCGGAGCTGGGTCGGACGGTGGCCGAGACGATCCGTTCGGGGGAGCCACAGCTACTCAACTGTCGAATCATTCGCGCAGATGGCGAGCTGCGCCACTTGACCGGTCGGATGAATGTGATACCGGCGCGGCACGGCGAGCCTGCGCGCCTGGTCAGCACGCTTCAGGACGTCACCGAGCAACAGCGGATCGAAGACGAGCTCCGTCGCAGCCGGGCAACCCTCACGGCTGGCCAGCGTATTGCCCGGCTCGGCACGTGGGACTGGGACATGAAGACGGACCAGGCGTGGTGGTCCGACGAGCTTGTTCGCATCCTTGAGCCAGATCCGGATGTGACGGAGGTCAGCTTCGAGACCTTCCTGGAGCGGTTCGACCCTGCCGACCGGAAACTGGCGGAAGACGCGATCCGGCGGGCGGTGGAGCAGCAGGAGCCGTTCGACCTCGAGCTTCGCCTGCCCGTGTCCGATGGAGCCTCCCGGGTCATCCATGCCAGCGGCGAAGTCATCCACGACGACGACGGCTCGCCATGGCGCCTGCTCGGCGTTGTCCAGGACATCACCGACCGCAAGCGGATCGAGGATGAGTTGCGGCGGGCGCGGGCGAGCCTTGAAGCCGGGCAGCAGGTCGCCGGCCTGGGCACGTGGGACTGGGATCTCAAGACGAACGAGCTCTGGTGGTCCGCGGAGGTCGACCGGTTGTTCGGGCAGGAGGTGGGTGGGGTCGAGCCGTCGTTCGAGATGCTGTTGAAGGCCGTCCACCCCGACGATCTCACGGCGCTCATGGAAGCCATCCAGGCGCCACCTGCGGAGCCTGGACCCAGCGACCTCGAGGTCCGCATCGTCGCGTCCGACGGCTCGATTCGCAACGCGCTCTCCCGCGGTCAGACCTTCTTCGATGATGACGGCACGCCCGTTCGGATGGTCGGCGCGTTCCAGGACATCACGGAGCGCAAGCGCAACGAAGACGAGCTGCGGCGGAACCGGACGCTCCTCGAGACGGGGCAGCAGATTGCTGGGCTTGGCACGTGGGAGTGGACCTTCACCGATGGCAGCCTGTGGTGGTCTGACGAGGTCTATCGCATCTTCGGCTACGAGCCGGGGGAGTTCGACGCGACGTACGAGCGGTTCGTTCAGGCCATTCATCCTGACGATCGCGACGGGCTCGTTTCGCTCCTCGACAGCACCGTTGCCTCCGGAGAGCCGTACAGCGCAGAGATGCGCATCGTGCGAGCGGATGAGTCCGTGCGCGTCATCCTCGCTCGTGGCGAGACCATCTGCAATGCCAGGCAGCAGCCGGAACGGATGGTTGGGGCGGTTCAGGATATCACCGAGCGCAAGCAGATCGAGCAGGATCTCGCTGTCGCGCGGGACCAGGCGCTGGAGGCCTCCCGCCAGAAGAGCGAGTTCCTCGCCACCATGAGTCACGAGATCCGCACACCGATGAACGGCGTCCTCGGCATGCTGGATCTCCTGCTCGATACGCCCCTGAGCCCACAGCAGAAGGACTTCACGTTGTCGGCGCGGGATTCCGCGATCTCGCTGCTGGCGATCATCAACGATGTCCTCGATTTCTCCAGGATCGAGGCCGGCAAGATGCTGATCGACCGGACCGACTTCGAGCTGGCGACGATTGTCGAAGGGGCGGCCGAGATCCTGGCAGGACCGGCGCGCGAGCGCCGCAACTCCCTCATGACCTACGTCGATCCCGCCATCCCGAGGGTCCTGCAAGGGGACCCGGGTCGCCTCCGCCAGGTGCTGGTCAACCTTTGCGGCAACGCCGTGAAATTCACCGAGGGCGGTGAGGTGACCGTCCGGGCGATGCTCGACAGCGCGGACGACACGGAGGCGACGGTGCGGTTCAGCGTTTCCGACACCGGTATCGGGATGTCCGCCGACGTCAAGGACCGCCTGTTCCAGGCGTTCACCCAGGCGGATGCCACCACCACGCGCAGGTACGGCGGCACGGGCCTGGGCCTGGCGATCGCGCGGCAGCTGGTGGAGCTGATGGGCGGAACGATCGACGTCGAGAGCGAGGTGGGCAAGGGCTCGACCTTCTGGTTCACGGTGCCATTCGACGTGTCCACATCGGAGGTCCCGAAACCCCTCCGGATCGTCGATCGCGACCTGACCGACATCCGCGTGCTGGTTGCCGACAGCAACACCACCAGTCGCGAGATCGTCCACCGCTACATCCTCTCGTGGGGCATGCGCAACGGTAGTGTGCCGGACGCGAGCGGGGCGCTGGCCGCGCTGCGCCGCGCGGTGGCGGATGATGACCCCTACGATGTCGTCATTCTGGACATGGGAGCCTCCGGGGTGAGCAACTCCGAGCTCGCGAAGCGAATCCAGGCCGATCCCGCCATCGCCGGAACGCCCCTGATCCTGCTGGCCGCGTTCGATCAGCCCGGGGGCTGCGATCGCGCATTGGACGAAGGGTTTTCGGCCTACCTCACCAGGCCGGTCCGGAACTCCCAGCTCTTCGACGCCATCGTCAATGCGATGGCCAGGCCGGAGGGCGAGCACCTCGACGATGACACCGGGCGGTCGAAGCAGGCGCCGGGCGCCAGTGCCGTGGATCGTCACGCACCCGACACGGCCGCCGTGGTGTTGATCGCCGAGGACAACCCGGTGAACCAGAAGGTCGCCCGGATGCAGGTCGAGCGGCTCGGATATCGCGTCGAGGTGGTGGAAAATGGACGCCAGGCCGTGGAGGCGATGGCATCGTCCGACCGATATGCGCTCGTGTTCATGGACGTCCAGATGCCGGAGCTGGACGGCTTTGGCGCGACCCGTGCGATTCGCCGGGCAGAGATGGCCAGCGGTCGCCGCACGCCGATCATCGCGATGACCGCCAACGCCCTCGAAGGTGACCGCGAGGAGTGCCTCGCCGCCGGCATGGACGACTACCTGAGCAAGCCGGTGAGCCGCAACAAGCTCCGCGAGGTCCTGGAGCGGTGGTTGCCAAACGCCCCGGAGCGGGTCGAGCCGGATCCGTCCTGACCGGACGGAGCGCGCCGCCCGAGCGGTGGGGACGCTCGGGATCGCCCTGGAGAGAGGCTGTGTTATGGATGTGGACAGGAATGACAACGCCAGGGTCGTTGACCCTGACGCGATCGATCAACTGCGCGAGCTGCGCGTCGATGGTGAGCCCGACCCGCTCGCCGAGCTCGTCGACATGTATATTGCCGATACCGCGCAGCGGATTGAGACGATCAGCGCCGCGATCGGCGACGAGCGGCATGCCGACATCGAGCGTGGCGCACATGCGCTCGCCGGAGGCAGCGCTGTGTTCGGCGCGGAATCGCTGATCGCCGTCTGCCGTCGCCTGCAGATGGCGGGCCGCGCGGCCGATCTCGGTGCGGCCCGGGAGCTCATCGATCGTCTCGAACAGGAGTTCGAGCGCATTCGCGCCGCCCTGCACGCTGAGCTCCGGAATGACGGGGCGTGACGGTGTTCCGCGAGCCCGATGAAACGGGTGGGTACCTGATCGACGGATGAGCCGTGAAGCCGGCAGTATCGTGTTCGTTGCTCTAGGAATCGTGCTGGTGGGTCAGCCCGCCTCGGCGGCGACCGGCTCCATCTCCCGTGCCTGGTTCATCGCCTGCAGCAACGTCTCCGCCGGCTGGGCCCCGCTGGCGGCCAGGGCGCCGTCGAAGATGAAGAACGGCACGCCGGTGATGCCCGCCTGCTGCACTTGCCGGATCACGTCAATGATCGCCTGTCGCGCGTCGTCCGATGTCCACATCGCGCGCGCCTCGGTCAGGGTCGTGTCGTCGAGTCCGACCTCGCGACCGATCGCCTCCAGCACATCGGCGTCCCCGACGTTGCGACCCTGCTCGAAATGAGCGTCGTGCAGCGCGTCGACCAGCGCAGCCTGCTTCTCCGCCGGGGAGATCGCGATGAGCTGGTGGGCCAGCACCGTGTCCGGCGTCACCGCGACCTTGTCGAAGTTGAAATCGAGGCCGCAGGCCTGCCCGGCTTCGCAGACGTGATTGAACATGCCGTCGATCTGCGCTTCGGACATCCCCTTTCGCTCGGCGAGGCGCTGCTTGAACGGCTCATTGCTGCCCGGCTCCACCGGATCGAGCAGGAACGGCACCCACTCGACGGTCACCTCGTCGTCGTGCTGCGCCGTGTAGCTCTTGATCGCTTCGTCGAGGTTGTGCTTTCCGATTCGGCACCACGGGCAGACGATATCCTGTACGACCTGAATACGCATGTTGGTCCTTTCGGGAACGAGACCCAGCGCCGAGGGGGACGAGGGGCGCGGTTGCTTCCGTTCGGAAAGTGTACCGCGC
>CBFGRG010000058.1:0-11060 GCA_965651105.1 uncultured bacterium
CTCTCCGTGGGTGGACTCGCATATCTGCCCGCCCACGGAGAGGCGGGCCTGCCGGTGTAACGGTGGCTGCGAGGAACAAGGATCGGTTTTGCCGTCGATGTGGCCGCTGCGCGGCTCCCAGGCGGACCCCGCACACAAGGTGCGGGGCTACAGACCGTGCCGGGCCGTCCCGACGGCGGCTGCGCCGCCCGATCCGTCCAGCGTCCGGGATCGGTGATGCCTATACTGAGGCAGTCAACACCGTTCGTTGTGTCGTGGGAGGGCATTGGTGATGAGTGAGCCTCGATCGACCCGGAACGCCGGAAATGCGTGGACCCCGGCGGATGACGACCGGCTGCGCGAGCTGGCAGACGAGAACACCCCCACACGGGTGATCGGCCTCAAGCTGGGGCGCACCGCCGCGGCGATCTATGCCCGCGCCAGCCGGATCGGTGTCTCCCTGAAACCGACCAACCAGTCGCCATTCAACCGTCTCGATGAGGGTGCGTAGAGACCGGCCTTGTGTCGGTCTGCCGCTGTCGTAGGGGAGGAGCTTGCCTCCTCCCGTGGCTACCCGTCCCCGTCTGCTGTGCGGGAGCCGACCATGCGCGCGGTGAGCAGGATAACCAGTGAGGTCATCAGCAGGATCAGCGAGAGCAACAGGGCGGACGGAAGATCGCCCGCGCTGAAGCGACTGTAGATCGCCAGCGGCATGGTTTGCGAGACGCCGGGGAAGTTGCCTGCGAACATGATCGTCGCCCCGAACTCTCCCAGCGCTCGCGCCCAGGCCAGGACCAGTCCCGCCGCCACGCCGGGAAGCGCCAGCGGCAGCGTGATATCCCGGAACACCGCGAAAGCGGTTGCGCCGTCGACCTCGGCCGCCTCCTCGGTGTCCGGAGGGACGCGCTGCAGGCCCGCCCTCGCGCTGCGCACGTAGAACGGCGCCGCGACGAAGATTTGCGCCATCACGACGGCGGTCGTCGTGAAGCCTACCGTGATCCCAAGCCCGTCGAGCCACTGGCCGATCACGCCCTGCCGGCCAAAGGCCATCAGCAGGGCGATGCCGGCCACCGCGGGTGGCAGGACGATAGGGAGGTCGACCACGGTGTTGAGCAGGTGCAGGCCACGAAACTGGCGACGAGCCAGCAGGAATGCGAGCGGCGTGCCCAGCAACACGACGATACCCATGGAGATCAGGGAGGTCACCAGGCTCAGGCGCATCGCCTGCCAGAGCTGTTCCCGCTCGCTCGCGGTGAGCCCGCCGGATTCCTGGAGCGCGCGCCAGGCCATCGCGGCCAGCGGCAATGCAAGAAAGAGGATGAGCAGCGCCGCGCCGGCAACCACCGCAAACCCGAAGCCGGGGGACACTGACCGCCCGGCACGTCGGGAGGACGGCCGAACGCGAGCGGCGGGTGGCGCCAGGTCAGACATCGTTACGGGAGCGGGGTGAAGCCATGGTTTTCAAGGATCGACTGCCCCTCCGGTCCGAGCACGTAGTTGATGAACGCCTCGGCCAGCGCCGTGTCGCCGCCCGCGACCGGGGCGATCGGGTAGGTCGCGATGACGTTGAATTCCTCGGGAATCTCGATGATGGACACGTCCCCGGCAACATCCCTGGTGATATCGCTCGCATACACGATACCAGCGTCCGCCTCGCCGAGTTGCACCTTGGTCAACACCGCGCGGACGTCCTCTTCGTGAGAGACGATGTTCTCACCAACGCTATCGATGAACCCCTCACCGAAGGTTTCGGTATCCTCGCCCATCATGCAGATCGACTGCACGGAGTAGCGCCCCACCGGCACTTCGGGCTGCGCGAGCACGAGCCGCAGGTCATCCTGGGCCAGGTCGGCGGGGGTGTCGATGCCGGCCGGATTGTCGGCGGGGACGACGATCGCCAGCCGGTTGTGGGTGAATGCGCGCGGCTCGCCCTCGATCACGCCGGCGTCGATCGCGACCTGCATCTGGGTGGTGTTGGCCGCGGCAAAGACATCGGCCGGCGCGCCCTGCTCGAGCTGCGTGGCGAGCGCCTGGGAACCCGCGAAGTTGTAGGTGATGGTGACACCGGGGTTGGCGGCCATGATGGTGTCGCCGATCTCGGTGTAGGCATCGGTCAGCGACGCCGCGGCGAAAACGGTCAGCTCGCCGCTCTCGGGGAAGATCGCTTCGGGCACCGAGCCCGTAGCCGGTGACGCGGCGGACGTCGATGCCGATGATGATGTGGCCGGGTCGCAGGCAAGTGCCGATTGGGTCCTTGCGGAGCCGGTCATGCCGGAAGCGGCAAGCGCGGTCAGCAGCATGATCACGGCAAGCGTCATTCGCGGGATCGACGTCGTGCATACGTGCAAGGTGCGCTCCTCCTGGACGATCTGGATGGAACGTTGGCTAATCAAACATTGAGTAGCGTGCCATGGGAGTAGTGCTGGCGCAATGCGCGTTGCGAAGAGGGCCAGCCACCCGCGGAAGCCGACCTCATTGATCGCCGACTTGTGCTGTCGGGGCGATTGTCGCGACCGACTTCGACCCACGATCCTGGACATGGCGAACCCCGGGAGAAGAACTCCCGGGGTCGCAGGAAATGGCTTCGTTTGGGGCCGCGTCAGGTGGTGCCGAGCGCCTTGGCCAGTGACCGGCGAGTGATCTTTTCCCACGCCTCGGGATCGGTCGCGCCCTCCGTCGCGAGGATCAGGACCCGCGCCCGCTTGTCGAGGTGTATCCGGCTGCGCAGGTCGTTGCCATTCGGCGCTTCCGTCAGCGCCATCAGGCCGCCGAGACTGGCCGCGCCAGTCTCCCCGGCGACGATCCCGGCGCGCGCGAGCACCCGCATCGCCTCCTTGGCCGCGTCGTCGGTGATCGAAATCGCCACGTTCAGCCCGGCCGCCAGCACCGGCCACGCGATCGGCGAGGGCGTGTCGCAGTTGAGCCCCGCCATGATTGAGTCGTGCGGTCCGGGCACCGCCACCGGCCCCCCTGCCTTGAGTGATTTCAATACGCAGGCCGCCGCCTCGGGCTCGACGCCGATCACCGCCGCCGGCGGCATCCGGTGGCGCGCCGCCACGATCGCCGCCGCCGCCAGCGCGCCGACGCCGATCGGCACGAAGAAATGCGAGGGCACGAGCCGCGTCTGCGCCTCGATCTCGCGGAACATCGTGCTGTATCCCTCGATCACCCAGCGCGGAACCTGGTCGTACCCTTCCCACGCGGTGTCGGAGATCACGAGGCAGTCTCGCGTGGCGAGCTCGGCCGAGCGGGCGACCGCTTCGTCGTAGGTGCCCTTGACCACCTCGACCTTCGCGCCTTCCTTGCGGATCGCATCGCGGCGCGCCTTGACCATGCTGTCCGGCACGACGATCGTCGCGTCGCAGCCCAGCATCTTCGCCATGCGCGCCACCGCCCGGCCATGGTTGCCGTCGGTCGCGGCGGCGAAGCTGACCGGCGCGTGCGCCTGGACCTGATCGCGCAGCTCGTCGATCGTCTTCCAGTCATGCTTCAGTGCCGGCCATCGCTCGGCCAGCGCGCGGTAGATCGCCCAGCTCGCGCCGAGCATCTTGAAGGCCGGCAGGCCCAGCCGGGTCGTTTCGTCCTTGACGAGGATCTGCTCCAGCTTGAGCTCCTCGGCGACCTCGGGCAGGTCGAGCAGGGGCGTCGGCTCGTAGTCGGGCAACCGGCGATGGAACTGGAGCGGTGAGATCGGCAATTGCGCGACCGGGTCCGGATCCGGGCTCAGAATCACCGGTCGCTGCCGGATCCAGATGTCGCTCATCGTCGTGCTCATGCCTTCTCCAATCCATCCAGCCAATCCAGCGCCGCGCGCGTTTGCAATTGTCGCAGCCGCAACACCGGCGCGCGGTCATCGCTCTCGGCGGGGTCGAGCGCATCGATCTGGTCCCGCAGCGATGCCTCCAGCTCAGTCAAGACGGTGCGCTGCTGCGCGATCAGCGAAGCGCGGTGCGCGGGGTCGAGCCGTCGCGCGAAAAAGAGCTTCAACAGGAAGTCGAGCCGGATCTCGCGCGTCACTCGGACGGGCGCGCGCAGCCAGCGTTCGAGCCGTTCTCGGCCGGCCTCGGTGAGGGTATGGATCCGACGATCCGGCCGGTCGGGCTGAGGGATGATTTCGGTGGTAATGAGCCCGTATCGATCCAGCTTCTTCAGATGATGGTAGAGCATACCCGGCTCGAGGCGAATAATTGTGCCCAGCGCACCGTCGGTATAGTGCCTCTGCAGGTCATACCCGTGAATACCGCCGGTGCCGGCCGCGCTCGAGATGGCAAGCAGCCCCAGCAGACTGTGCTCAGCCGGACCGAGTCGCGGCTCGCGTGGCGCTGGCGTCATCGTGGCCCGCGTCCTTTCCGCCTGATCGACCATCCTCACGCTGGCACGGCGATCTGCTCGGCCGGTTCATCGGTGTGGACGCGACCGATCACCTGCACGCGCGATACGCGAAGTCCGTCCATCTCCTCGACCCGGATACGCTCGCCGGTGCTCGTCACGACCTCGTCGCCAGTCTGGGCGGCGCGACCCAGCGAGAAGAAGACGAAGCCGCCAAGCGTTTCGACGTCGATCGTGTCGTCCGCGATGTCGATGCCGTAATCCTCGCGCAGCTCGGCGAGCGAGGTGAGCCCGTCGAGGTGGATCGTGCCGTCGTCGCGCATGCCCTCGGCTTCGGTATCGCCGTCCTCCTCGTCGAGGACGCGGCCGATCAGGCGGTTGACGATGTCCTGGAGCGTGACGATACCCGCAGTGCCGCCGTACTCGTCGATCACGACGGCCATCTGCACGCGGTTTTCCTGCATTCGCGTCAGGACCTCGGACACGGCGAGCGTCTCCGGCACCAGCGTCGGCTCCATCATCGAATCGCGCAGGTCGAACGCCGCGAGCGGAGCGTCGATGGTCGTTGCGGGGTGGGAGCCGTTCCCGCTGACCGAGCGGGGTGTGCTTCCGTTGGCCGATATCGGCGCGTTGTGACGCTGCTCGGCCCACCTGAGGAACAGGGGCAGCATCTTCTTGATCTTGATGATGCCGATGATGTTGTCGTTGTCGCCCTCGTATACCGGCAGGCGCGTGTAGGACGTGTCGCTGGCGAGGCGAATCACCTCGTCGATCGACGCATCGATGCCGATGGCGGTGACCTCGGTGCGAGGCACCATCACGTGACGGGCCTGCAGGTCGGTGAAGCTGAACGCGCGCTCGACGATGTCGTGGGCGGTTTGCGTCACCAGGCCGGCTTCGTGGCTGGCGTCGAGCGCGATCATCAGCTCCTCGGCCGATTGCACCAGCTCATGCCCCTGAGCCGGCTCGAAGCCCATCAGCCGCACGGTCTGGTTGCCGACCCAGTTGAGCGCGACGATGACCGGGCGGAACACCATCAGGAACCAGTGCACCGGCTCGCTCACCAGCAGGGCCGTCTCTTCCGGGCGCTGCAGCGCGAGACTCTTCGGCGCAAGCTCGCCGATCACGATGTGCATGGCGGTGACGATCGAGAACGCGACCACGAACGAGATCGTGTGCATCACGGTCGAGCTGATTTCGAACGGCAGCCGGGCGATGAGCGGGTGCAGCACGTGGGCGAGCGCCGGCTCGCCGATCCAGCCGAGCGCGAGGCTGGCCATTGTGATGCCGAGCTGGGTGGCGGCGATGTAGGTGTCGAGGTGGTTGATGCGATCGAGGACGCGAGTGGCGCGGCGGTTGCCCTCGGCGGAGAGTTGCTGGATGCGGGTGCGGCGAACGGAGACCAGCGCGAATTCCGTCGCGACGAAGAAACCATTCAACAAGACGAGAAAGACGATGGCGACGAGGCCAAACGCGGTACTAATGGGGTCCTCCAGACCAACGGACGAACGGTGCGTGGAATTGGCCTTGCCGTGCTGGCGCCGATGCCGGGCATCAACGTCAGCCCCGCTGGGCTGGCACCGTGATCGTACAGCCTCGATATTACTCGATTTTCGCCGCAATCTCAATGGTTTTCGTGTGTCGCCGAACACTTCCGATCTGCCATGTTACGATCATCCCGTCACGCCGCCAGGCCCGGCGGCACGGGGTGGAACAACGGCATGAACGAGCCCGAATCAGCAATATCGGATGCCCCAGCCCGGCTTGCCGGGCTGCTGTCGTCGCAGGTTCGGGCCGGAGTGCTGGTCCGTGCCGTCACCCACCCGGAAGAGCCCTTTTCCCTGACCGAGATGGCGCGGACGCTCGGCCTGGCGATCAGCAGCGTTCAACACGAGTGCTACAAGCTGCACGACATGGGACTGCTCACCGTCCGGCGTGAGGGCGCTTCCCGGCGCTACTCCCTCATGGTCGACGATCCGGTGGTGCGGGCGCTGCGTGGGCTCGTCGTGGCGACGCTCGGCATGCCGGCCAGCGTCGAGATGGCGTTGAGTGACCTGCCGGGGTTGAATGCGGCGACGCTGCTGGGCGCCGTTCCGCCGGTATCGGGCGCGACGGCGCTGGTGCTGATCGGCGATTTGACCCTGGAGACCGTCGAGCTGGGCCAGCGACGGGTGGCCTGGCTGCTCGACGCGCCGGAGGACGCGATCGAGATCGCGTTCTTCCGCCCGGCCGACTGGCTCGCTCGGCGCGACGCCGGTCACCCGCTCGTGCGGCGCCTGCTCGACTTGCCCGTCCGCGTCGCCTTCGGAGACGTTCGCGCCGACGAGGTGGGGAACCGACCGTAGTGGGGCCTGGCTGCGCTACGATTGTCGTTCGTGCCAACCTTTGGGGAGCGGATGCTGCCTCGGATGCCGGCAGCCAACGGTGACATCGACGGTTGCGCCCCACGAGACGATCGAAGCCTTGCGCGCGGGCGACAACGCCGATCCGCGTGTGCCTATCCCGGAGATTTCCAGCGTGTCGACCTCTCCAACCCCGCCGCCAACGATGGTCATCGGCCAGTCCGGCGGCGCCACCGCTGTCATCAATGCAAGCCTCACCGGCGCCCTCGACGCCGCACTCGCTGGTGGCACGGTTGGGCGCGTGCTGGGCATGCGCAACGGTATCGAGGGGCTCCTCGCCGGTCGCTTCATCGACCTGACCGACCTGGATTCCGATCGGCGCGCCATCCTCAAACGCACCCCCTCCGCCGCACTGGGCACCGGCCGCTACAAGCTCCGGGACGACGATCTCGACCCCGTTCTCGCGATCTGCGAGCGTGAGAACATCCGCTGGTTTCTCTACATTGGTGGAAACGACTCGGCCGACACCGCCCTTCGTCTCGCCCGTCACGCCGAAGCGAAGGGGCAGGATCTCAAGGTGATGTCGATCCCGAAGACGATCGACAACGACCTGCCCGAGATGCACTGTTGCCCCGGTTATGGTTCGATCGCCCGGTACCTGGCCAACGCTACCCGCGATGCGATCTACGACACGCTCGCCTCGCCGCAGCTCTACCCGGTCAAGTTCATCGAGGTGATGGGGCGCGACGCCGGTTGGGTCACCGCCGCCTGCGCCCTCGGCTGCTCCGGCGACGAGGCCGGTCTCGCGCCGCTCCTCTTCCTGCCCGAGCGGCCGCCGGCCAGCACCGAGGAGGTGTTGGCGATCGTTCGCGCCGACGTCGAGCGGCGGGGATGGTCGGTGGTGGTCGTGCCGGAGACGCTTCGCGATGCCGAGGGACGCCACCTTGGTGGCGACACGCCGGACTATATCGACGCATTCGGTCACGCGTACTTCCCCAGCACCGGCGCGGCGCTCTCGCGGCTGCTGACGAGCGCTGGCGTTCGCGCCCGCTACGAGAAGCCGGGCACCGCCGCGCGGATGTCGATCTCGATGGCGTCGCCCGTCGATCTCTCCCAGGCCGAAGCGCTGGGCCGAATGGCCGCCGAAGCGGCGATGCAGGGCATCACGGCGCACATGCCGGCGGTCGAGTCGTTCGAGGACGGCTGGTCGGGGATGGCATTGGTGCCGGTCGAGCGGGTCGCCAACCGCGTCCGGCATCTCGACGAGGCGTTCATCGGCGAAGACGGTCGCTGCGTTACCCAGGCCTTTTTCGACTATGCCCTGCCGCTCCTCGGACCCGATCCATTCCCGCCCTACATCCGGTTGTGACACGGAATCCGGAGCTCCGTTGAGGGCTGGAGTCGATGCCCCCATCGTGGATCGATCACGCCGTCTCGACGTCGGTTTTTGACGCTGGTAGCGCCTGTTTGCACGTGTCGCCCCGGAAGTTGCCGAAACCCGTATACTCTCCGGGCAGTTGACACGTGGGACGTGGAGCGTGCAGCATGACTGACCATGACAACCTCCGGAAGAAGGCCGAGTCGGGACTCGGTGCCGAGGCAGAGCTGACGGAGATGATCCAGCACACCAGCGCCGTCACCGCGCCGCTTGCCGGCGTGATTCGCGCCGAAGAGACAGCCGCGGATGAGCGCGGCACCTGGAAAATCGAGCAGGGCATCGATGTTCTCTGCCGGGACGGAGACAAGGTCGGTGAGGTCGTCGAGGTCCGGCCCGGGCACCTCGTCGTCGAGGAGGGGTTCTTCGACCCGCAGGACCTCTACATTCCCCTCGATCTGGTCGAGGATCACGATGAGACCAGCCTCGCGCTCTCGATCACGCGTGACATGTTCGAGGCGTCTGACTGGACCGAAGAGCCAGATGCCGACGACCCCCTGCCGGACGAGGCAGAGGAGGCGGACGACGCACCGTAGCGCCGTGCCGGCCCGGCGCTCACGGCGAAGGGAGGCACCATGGAGCGCGGCGTCGTTCGCAACCTGCTCGGGCGCCTCAATGCTCGTCCCCCTGGTGACATCGCTCGCATCGCCGAGCGCTGGCACGTTCCCCTGACCGACCGCGAGGTGCGCCGGCAGGTCGGCGCGCTTTACCGCACGATGACCGACATTCGTGCTGCCCGCAGCTTCTACGACAACCTCTCCCCCGACACGGCCGCCATCGTCCGCGCGATGGCCCTTGCCGACCGTGATCTCCTCACCCTGCCCGAGATCGCCGCGCTGATCGATCGTCCCGAGAATGCCACCCGCGACGCCGCCGTCTGGCTCTTCTTCGCCGGCGTGCTCGCCCGCGAGGGTGACCGGCAGGAGCTGCCCGTCGGCGCCGTCCCGCGGCTCTTTCTCCCTCGCGAGATGGAGCAGGTCTTCACCCGCGTCGTGGATGAGATCGAGCTGGGCGACATGCGGCGTGAGTCGCTGCGGTCGCTGATGGCCATTGTCGACGCCAGTGACATCGAGGAGGCCGCGCCCCACTGGGGCGTGCAGGTGATTCCCGGTCTGCGCGGACGCGACGAGCTGACCGAGGAGCTGCTCGAGCTGATCGACGATGCCGATCGTGTCCGTCGCGTCACCGGCGGCCTTTCGGGCGATGCCCGCGCGCTCTGGGAGGCTGTCGAGGCGGCCTCCGAGGAGAATGGCGGCATGCCCTACGCCGACGCGCTCGTCGCGGCCGGCTTCCTGAAAGCGGGGGAGACATCGCCACGCTCGCCCCGGCAGGCCGAGCACATCCGCGACGTGCTCGAAGAGGTCGAGGGGCGGTTCCTGGTCTGGCACTCCTACGACGACGCTGGTGTCCGCTGGCTCTTCGTACCCGACGAGATTCGCAACCCCGGCACCCGCTTGCGCAACCTGCCGCTGGAGCCGCTGACGCCGGTTCCGCCCGACGATGTCACCGTCGAGCCCGCGCGGCACCCGCATGCCGTCGCCTGGGACCTGCTGACCGTCCTGCGCGAGCTGGTGAGCCACCGCTCGCCGGCGTGGCAGCCCGGGGAGCCCCTGGCGCGCGGCTGGCAGCGCCAGCTCAACCCGCGCCTGTGGCTGGGGGGCGAGGGCGCGCCGCCGGAGGGGTATGCCGGCTTCCTGCTTTCGCTCGCCTGGCATATCGGGTTGGTGGAGCCGGGCGAAAAGCCCGCTCGATCCGGCGCCGACAAGGGCGCGTTTCGCCCCCGGGTGACCGACCTGATCCGCTCGTGGCGGGCGCGAGGCTTTTCGGCGCAAACCGGCGCGCTGCGGGAGGCCTGGCTGGTCCATGAGGCGTGGATCGAAGGCCGCGAGCGCGACGAGATCGAGGTCTGGGGGGCGTGGTGGCCCGATGTTCGCGCGAAGCTGCTGGAGGCGATCGGCACGCTGGAACCTGGCGCGTGGTTCCGCCATCGCGAGCTGGCCATGCACCTCGCCCAGCAGTATCCCGGCCTGCTCGGCAGTGTCTTCACGGTCGCATCGGCGCGCGGAAGCGGCGATGTCGATACCCGCGAGGCGCGGGCGGCGAAGATCGCGCAGGTGATCGCGATCGAGCTCGAGACCGCCTTTCGCTGGTTCGGTCTTGTCGAGACTGGCACCATCGGCATTGGCACCAGGCGGACGCTGGTGGTGCGCCTGACGAGTCTCGGTCGCTCGGCCAGTCAGCGCGCCGACGTCGTGCCGGAGGATGACGCTCGCCTGGAGGGCGCCGACGCGCCACCGGACGACGCGCCGGTGCTCACGGTTACCGATACGGGGGAGATCGCGCTGCTGCGACCCGCGCCGCTGCATGTCTGGTCGCTTTCGGCCTTCAGCGAGCCGGTCGCACTGGCGCCACTGGCGCGATACGAGTTGTCCAAGCCGTCGCTCGGCCGCGCGCTCGGTGCCGGGTTCGACCTCGACCAGGTGGTGACCTACCTGGAGCGCCAATCGGGTGAGGACCTGCCCGAGCCGGTGCTGGCCAACCTGCGCGAATGGACCACCGGGTACCGGCGGGTGCGCCTGCGGCGGCTGCTGACGATCCAGCCGGACGATCCATCGCTGATCGACGACTTGGTCGGCGTGCTCGGCGATGCCGGTTACGAGCTGGCCGATCCTTCGCCCGGGGGCGAGGCGGTGCGCGTCTGGATGCCCGACGCTGGCGCTGACGGCACCGACGCCGAAGAGGCGTTGCTGAAGATTCTTCGGGCCAACGGGTTTGCCGGTCAGTGGCCGCGCCCCGAGCTGGGCCCGCGTCGCCCGCGAGACTGAGGAGCCCGGAATTCATGGGTATACTGATTGTTGGCATTGCCGCCCCCTGGAACCGTGAATCGGCGTCCACGGGACGTGAAGGGGCTGCCAAACTCCGGGCACAGGGCGGGTGCTGCATATATCGACGGCATGGAAAACCGTTGCTCTGAG
>CBFGRG010000059.1:0-10978 GCA_965651105.1 uncultured bacterium
CCGATCCCAGCGAACGGCCGGGCACAACCCGGCCGTTCGACCACCCCCAACCGCAGGGATCGACCTTCCGGACAACCTGTCGACCACCCAGCCGTTCCAGAAGGACCCGCCATGCCACTCCGCCAACCATCACCCACGCGCCTCTCCCGGCGCGCCGCCATGCGTGGCGGGGCCGGTCTCGGCATGGCGACCTTTCTCGGCACGCGCGCCAGTGGCGCTGGTGCGGCCACACTCGTGCAATCCACCCCGACAACCGATATTTCGGGTACGTCGCTGAGCATGCTCCAGTGGCAGCATTTCGTGCCGGCCTACGATGCCTGGTTCGATACGTTCGCCGGTGAGTGGGCCGAAGCCAACGGTGTCGAGGTGACGATCGATCGCATCAACGGCGTCGATGTGCCCTCGGCGATCTCCGCCGAGATGGGCGCGCAGTCGGGCCACGACCTTCTGGAGTACGTCAACTCGCTCCCGCAGTTCGAGCCAGGCGTGATCGACCTCGCCGACGTCGTCGCGGAAGCCGAACGCCGGCACGGCCCGCAGCTCGACATGGCGATGCGCAACTCATACAACCCGCACACCGGGAAGTTCTACGGCTTCTGCCACGGATATGCGCCAGACCCCGCCAACTACCGGCGCAGCCTCTGGGAGACGGTCGGGATGCCCGACGGTCCCGCGACGCTCGACGAGGTGCTGGAGGGCGGCACCCGAATCTGGAACGAGCACGGTGTCCAGATGGGCATCGGCATGTCGCAGGAAGCGGACTCCAACATGGCCGCGCAGACGACGATCTGGGCCTTCGGCGGCGCCGTTCAGGACGAGAACGAGAATATCGTCATCAACAGCCCCGAAACGATCGCCGCGGTCGAATACATGAAGGAGTTGTACGAAAGCTGCATGACGCCGGAGGTATTCGGCTGGAACCCGGCATCGAACAACCAGCTCCTGATCGCCGGCCAGGCTTCGTATATCTACAACTCGATCTCTGCCTATCGCACCGCGCAGGAGCAGCAACCGGAAACCGCCGCGGATGTCTACTTTTCAACGCCGCCGGAGGGACCGGGCGGCCCGGACCGCGCACTCGCCCACGGGCACACCGCCTTCGTCGCGATGATCCCGACCTATGCGGAAAACCCGGATACGGCGATGGAGTTCCTCCTGCATCTCGTCGCGAACTACCAGGCCGCCTCCGAGGCAAGCGCGCTGTACAATTTCCCGGCCTTTCCGGAAACATTCCCGGCGCTCACGCAGCCGGATGGCCCGCTGGCAGATGACCCATATGGCTCGGAGCCGCCCGACAAGCTGCTCCCGCTGCGGTCAGCCCCTGATTGGACCGTCAATCTGGGCTGGCCAGGTCCGGCAAATGCGATGATCGGCGAATGCTTCAATAGCTTCATCCTCTCGGATATGATGGCCAAGGCCGCACGGGGCGACATGTCGCCTGCCGATGCAGTCGCCGAGGCCGAGACCAGACTCAACGAGATCGCGCAACGCTGGCGCGATGAGGGCCTCATGGGCGGCGCGTAGCGCGTCGTCCCATCTCGTCAGGGCCGGCACGGGCCGGGCCCAGCGATCGAACGTTCAAACGGGACACCAGAGCGGAGCACCATGGCAAGAGTCGAAACACGGAACCTGGTCAAGCAATTCGGCGAAGACGGACCCGCGGCGGTCAACGGCATCAGCCTCCAAACGCACGACGGCGAGTTCGTTGTGCTGCTCGGCCCCTCGGGCTGTGGGAAGACGACGCTGCTGCGAATGATCGGCGGGCTGGAGAAGCCGACCTCGGGCGACATCCTCATCGGCGAGCGCATCGTCAACGAGCTCCCGCCGCGTGCCCGGCAAATCGCGATGGTCTTCCAGAGCTACGCGCTCTACCCCCACATGAACGTGCGCAACAACATCTCGTTCCCGCTCAAGGCCGCCAAAATGGACAAGCCGGCCATCGAGCAGAAGGTCCAATGGGCGTCGAGCATTCTCGGCATCGATCACCTGCTCGACCGAAAGCCGCGGCAGCTCTCGGGCGGCCAGCGGCAGCGCGTGGCGCTGGCCCGGGCGCTCGTGCGCGAGCCGAACGTCTTCCTGCTGGACGAGCCACTCTCCAACCTCGACGCCCAGCGCAGGGCCTCGGCGCGTGACGAGCTGCAGGTGTTCCAGCACGAGATCGGCACCACCACCATCTACGTCACGCACGATCAGGTCGAGGCGATGGGCCTCGGCGACCGCATCGCGGTGATCAACGACGGCGAGATTCGCCAGTTCGGCACGCCGCACGATATTTACGAGGATCCCGCCGACACGTTCGTCGCCACCTTCCTCGGCTCGCCGCCGATGAACCTCGTCAAGCAGGGCAGCGAGCTGATCGGGTTCCGGCCGGAAGCCGTCAACGTCGGGCAACTTGCCGGTGACGACACCGACGCCGCGACCTGGCTCACGCTGACGATGGCGGAGGCGCGCGAGGAGTATCTCGGCTCCGAGAAGCTGATCTACGGCGAGATCGCCGGAGAGCGCATCGTCGCTCGTGTGGCGGCATCGGATCCCATGCCGACGCAGGAGGGCGGGGAGCTCTCGATCGCGGTCCCACGGTCGGCCCTGCGCATCTTCGACGCGGAAAGCGGCCTGCGCAAGCGGCCAGCGACCGAGCAGGTGAGCGCCACCCCGGTCGGGGAGGCATCGGCATGAGCGCAGAGACGGTCACGCGAGCCGAGCCGGCCCGCGATGAGCGTTACACCCTCGATCGCGAAAGCGTGCTTGGGCCGCTCTTCCTGCTGCCGGCCGTCGTCTACATCCTCGCGCTGGTGGGGTTCCCGCTGGTGCTGGCGGTGCTCTACGCGTTCAGCGACGTCACCGTCGCCGACCCGCGCATCGACAGCTGGGGCGATTTCGTCGGGTTCGAGAACTTCAAGGCCATCTGGAACGACAGCGTCTTCCGCAAGGCGCTGCGCAACACGATCGCGTTCACGGTGATATCGCAGATCATCGTGATCGTGCTTGCCAATATCCTGGCAATGGTGCTGACCGCCGATTTCAAGGGCAAGCGCCTCGTCCGCTTCATCGTCCTCCTGCCGTGGACGACACCAGTCGCGCTCGGCGTGCTCGGCTGGTTCTGGATGCTCGACTCGGTCTACAGCCCGATCGACTGGCTGATGCGCCAGGTCGGCCTGCTGGGACCGGACACCCCGTTCGGCCCGGCGCGCAACATGTACTGGCTCGGCACGACCGAGCTGGCCCAATTCGCGGTCATCACCGTTCACGTTTGGCGCACGCTGCCGCTGGCAACCGTCATCCTGCTGGCCGGGTTGACCGCGATTCCACAGGACATCCGCGACGCCGCCGACATCGACGGCGCCGGCTTCTGGCGCCAGCTCTGGTACATCCGCCTGCCTCTGCTGCTGCCGATCATGGCCGTGGCGCTGCTGTTCGCGATCGTGTTCGCCTTTACCGATCTGACGATCGCACTGGTGCTCACCCGTGGAGGCCCCGTCAACGACACGCAGGTGCTCGCATCGTGGGCCTACTTCAAGGGCATTCAGGGCGGCGACCTCGCCCAGGGCGCGGCGATCGCACTCTTCCTGCTGCCCGTTCTCATCGCCATTGCAATCGCGATGCTGCGTCTGGCGCAGCGCACCGGCGAGGAGGCCGCCTGACCCATGGCAACCACCGATCAACGCGCAGCCGAGCTGCACCGCGAAGAAGCCGGCAGATACCGCAGCCAGCGCATCGCCGGGCGCGTGGTGCTCTACTTCCTCGCCACGCTGTTCACGATGTTCGCGGCGCTGCCCTTCGCCTGGATGGTGCTGACGACATTCAAGACCGACAACGACATCTACAACCCGAACAACAACCCGTTCGTCTTCAACGATCCGCCGACGCTCAGTAACATCACCTTCCTGTTCACCGGCACCACCTACCCGACGTTCATCCTCAACACGCTGATCGTCGCCGTGGCGGTGGTCATCATCACCGTCGTCGTTGTCGTCCCCGCCGCCTACGCGCTCACCCGCCTGGCCGGGCGATGGGGTCAGAGTCTCGGCATCCTCATCTTCCTCGTCTACCTCGTGCCGCCGACCCTGCTGTTCATCCCGCTCACCGGCGTGGTGGCCGACATCGGCCTGCAAAACTCGAAGTGGTCGATGGTGGTCGTCTACCCGACCTTCACCATCCCCTTTTGCACGTGGCTGCTGATGGGCTTCCTGCGGAGCGTGCCGTGGGATATCGAGGAGCAGGCGATGATCGACGGGTACAGCCGCATCCAGGCGATCTGGAAAACCGTCATCCCCATCTCGCTGCCGGGCATCCTGACCGTGGTGATCTTCTCGTTCACCCTCTCGCTGCATGAGTTCGTCTACGCACTGGCGTTCGTGCAGTCGTCGAGCGAGAAGACCGTGAGCGTCGGCGTGTTCACGGAGTTGATCCGCGGCGACGTCTACTTCTGGCAGTCGCTTATGGCTGCCGCGGCGCTGGTAGCGTTCCCGGTGGCACTACTCTACAACTACTTCCTCGATCGCTTCATCGCCGGCTTCACCCTCGGCGCTGTCAAGGGCTGAGTGGAACAAGATCGCGTGCTGGTTGCCCTGTGACCAGCACGCGATTCCGTCGATACGTCCGGGAAGCCGTATCCCCCCTCGCGGAACCGCAACAATGGAGTATCCTGCGGGCTGGTGATCGTTCTGCAAACGCGTGCCGTCTACGAGGTTGATCGATGCCGCCCGTCCGCCCGATCGCCCCGCCGCTCGCCCTTCTGTTGCTCTATGCGACGAGCGGGCTGATCTGGGGTGCCTGGATTCAACGCCTGCCCGTCGTGGCGCGGCGCCTCGACCTGTCGAACTCCGAGCTCGGCATCGTGCTGCCCGCCTTCCCGATCGGCGCGATCGTCGCCTTTCAGGTCATCGCGGTTCTCTCGACTCGATACCAGAGCCGCACCACGCTGGTCGCCTTTGGCCTGCTGCGTGCCGCTGCTTTTCCGCTGCTCGGGCTGGCGACCGACATGACCTTCCTGATGGTGGCGCTGGCGCTCAGCGGCTTCGCTCACGGCGGCCTGGAAGTCTCGCTCAACCGGCAGGGAGTCGCCATCGAGCGCCAGCTGGGCCGGCCAATCCTTGCGCGGGGCGCCGCCGCGAACAGCATCGGCACCCTCCTCAGTGCCGGCGGTATCTGGCTCGGCACCCGCGCCGGAGTTCCCTTCCTCACGCCCTTCCTGATCGCGGCGATCGTCGGTCTCGCCCTGTTCTCCCTGCTTGGGCACAGCCTGATCGCCGATGAAGTGGCGCCCCACGCTGACCCTGCCAGCCAGCCGGCTCGCCGGCGCTGGCTCCCGCCGTCCGCCCTGTGGCTGCTGCTGGTGATCGCCTTCGTCGCCGAGATCCTCGACGAAACGGTTACGGAGTGGATGAACATCTACCTCGAAAACGACATCGCGAGCGGTCCGGCGGTGACAACGCTTGGCTACTCGCTGTACACCACGTCGCTGCTGGCGGGACGCCTGGCGGGCGACGCCATCTCCCGCCACATCTCATCGGCGCGAATCCTGCAGATCGGTGGCCTGACCGGCGGCCTCGCCATGCTCGTCGGCATCGGTATCAACACCGAGAATGCGATCCTCCTGGCCACCGGGGTGATTGGTCTCGGCACGAGCCTGATCCAGCCGACGCTTTTCCGGGTCGCCGGATCGACACCGGGAATTCCGAGCACCCAGGCGCTGGCCATGACGTCGACGACGATCTACCTCGGCTACATGGTGGGGCCGATGGTGATCGGGCCGATCTCCGATATCTTCTCGCTGCGGCCGGCCCTGATCGGCGTCGGCATCCTCTGTCTCCTGATCCCGGTGATAGCCAGCCTGCCCCGGATGACGTCGTCAAAGCCGGCGGTAGCCACGTAAGAATTCGCCTGACCTTTGGCTTGCGAGCGACGGGCACGCGCGTGTACATTTCGCATGGATGTTGTCGGAACCGGCGGCACCCCCCTCAGATCTCCGCCCCCCGGCACCTCCGCCTTCGCCACTGGTTCGCCCCGCGATGTCTCTCGCCTCTCGCCTTCCGCGCACGATTCCCTTTCATGTCGCCATCGCCCTGCTGTTTGCCACCAGTGGCATCATGTGGGGTGTCTGGATCGCTCGTATCCCTGGCGTCTCCGCCAACCTCGACCTCAATCGGGCCGAGCTCGGGCTCGTGCTGCCCGCCTTTTCCATCGGCGCGCTGATCGCCTTCCCGGTGTCAGCGACGATCAACAGTCGATTCGGCAGCCGGGTCGCGATTCGCGTCTTCGGCGTGCTGCGCGGCCTGGCATTTCCGCTGCTCGCGCTCGCTCCGGACGCCGTCACGCTGGCGGCCGCACTCGCGCTCGGCGGGTTCGCCCACGGCGCGCTCGACGTCTCCCTCAACGCGCAGGGGGTCGAGATCGAGCGGCGGATGTCCGGCTCGATCCTCTCCCGGGCTCACGGCTCATTCAGCCTCGGAGCGCTGATCGGCTCGCTTTCGGTCGGGTTCGCGGCGACAGCCGGCCTCGATCTCTCGCTGCAGTTCGCCATCCCCGGCCTGCTGGCAACGGGCATCTTCGCGACGCTGACCAGCCAGTTGCTCGACGACGAGGCCACGCCGACCCCGGCCACCGAGCGTCTCGCCACGAAGCGACGCTGGCGCGGGGTGCGGGTGCCGCCGCGGGCACTGTGGGGGCTTGGCGCGATCGCGCTGGTGACCGGCATCGCCGATGAAGCGATCGCCGACTGGTCGACACTCTTCATCCGGCAGGATCTCGGCGCAACGGCGTTCGTCGCCTCGCTCGCCTATTCGATCTACTCCTTCGCGATGCTGATCGGCCGCTTCTCCGGCGACAGCATCAACAACCGGCTCGACGCGATGCGTATCCTGCAAATCGCCGGCACGCTGGGCGCAATCGGACTGCTGATCGGCACGGTCATCCACACGCCGGCTGCGATGCTGGTCGGGATCGCCATCGTCGGGCTCGGCTTCAGCGCCGTCTTCCCCACGCTCTACCGCCTGGCCGGCAACGCGCCGGATATCTCCCGCGCGAGCGGGCTGGCAACCATCGCGACCATCGCCTACCTCGGTTTCATGATCGGGCCGCTCGTGATCGGCCCGCTCGCCAGCGCGATTTCGCTGCGAGCCGTGTTGATCGGTGTCGGAATCATGTGCATCGCGATCCCGCTGCTCAGCCGACCGCCCCGCGCGCCGGAACACACCGTCAACGAGCCGGTGCCGGAGATCGATCCCGACAACCTGCCCGAACCGCATCCCCACAGTCTCTAGCCCATCTCGGTCTGCATGCCCTGGTGTGGACGAAGCGCGTCATCCGCCCCGGCGAGATCGCGCAGCTGGGCAACTGCCTGCTCGACCGTGTCTTGCGATGTGCTCGCTTCGAGTTTCTTCAACAAATCCCGAAGCGTCTGGAGCGTCTCCGCGACGCGCTCCCACTCGCGGGCCCCTACGACACGAACCGCCGAATGCGGGTCACTGTTGATGGCCTCCATCAGGCGGTTGACGTTCTCCGCCACACCATCGATGTTCTTCCAAATCAGCTTGCCAAGGTAGTAGCGCTGGTCACGCGTGAGCGCCGGAATGGTCATGTCTCGCTCCCTGGCTGCCGGGCGCAACCCGGCGGGTAGATACATTCAATCGTCCCAGGAGAGCGTCGCGCCCTTGCGGTAATCGGTGACGCGGCTCTCGAAGAAGTTCTTTTCCTTGCCGAGGTCGATGGTCTCGCTCATCCACGGGAACGGGTTCTTCGCACGGTACTGGCGCGGCAGGCCGATGCGCTCCAGGCGCCGGTCGGCGATGTAGCGCACGTACTCCTCGAACAGCTCCGCGTTCAATCCCAGCACGCCATTGGGCAGGCAATCTCGCGCGTACGCTTCCTCCAGCGTGACCGCGTGCCGGATGCGCTCGATGAGACGCTCGCGCAGCTCCGGCGTCCAGAGCTCAGGGTTCTCGGCCTTGATGCCATTGATGAGATCGATACCGAAGTTCAGGTGGATCGTCTCGTCGCGCAAGATGTACTGGAACTGTTCGCCGATGCCGGTCATCCGGTTCTGGCGGTGGAACGAGAGCATCATCGCGAAACCGGCGTAAAAGAAGACGCCCTCCATGATGACGTAGTAACCGACGAGGTTCTCCAGGAACTTCTGGGCGCCATCGAAGGTCGCCGTGGTGAAGTCCGGCTCGACCAGCGCGGCGGTGAGCTCCATCTCCAGCGCGTCCTTGGCCGCGATCGAGGGGATGTCGTGGTACATCCCGAACACCTCGCGCTCGTCGAGTCCGAGGCTCTCGACGATGTAGTGGAACGTGTGGGTGTGGATGGCCTCTTCGAACGCCTGGCGCAGCAGGTACTGGCGGCACTCGGCGTTGGTGACATGCCGGAAGATGGCGAGCGTGAGATTGTTGGCAACGAGGCTCTCGGCGGTGGCGAAGAAGCCGAGGTTGCGCATGATCACCAGCCGCTCGTCATCGGTCAGCGTGTTGCCCTTCCAGAGGGCGATGTCGGCACCCATCGGCACTTCGCTCGGCATCCAGTGGTTGGCGCAGCCATTGAGATAGTGCTCCCATGCCCAGTCGTACTTGAGCGGCATGAGCTGGTTGACATCGACGGTGTTGCAGTTGATCAGGCGTTTGGCGTCGGCGTCGACGGTCGGGGCACCGGTGATCGCCGGTGTGTTCGCTGAAGTCTCGATCGCGGTCATGGGTGATGCTCCTGGTTGCTGAATGTTCGTTACAGGTCGGAACGGGGCAACGGGCGGATGGCACAGGTGATCCGCCCGCTCGGATCGCGCGAATCACCTGCTCGCCTACTGGCAGGCCTCGCAGATCATGTCCTCGAAATCGTCGGGCGATTCGTCGCGGTCGACCGCGACCTGGGCTGACGAGCTGGTCGAGGTCATCCAGCGCGGCTGGATGCCGAAGCGGTTGACGTCAAGGGTCGACTTTTCCGCCTGGGTCGCGCCGCGCGAGCGCAGGTAATAAGTCGTCTTCAGTCCGCTTCGCCACGCGTCGAGGTACATCTCCTGCAGGCGCTTGCCGCTCGGGTTGGCAATGTAGAGGTTGAGCGACTGCCCCATGTCGATCCACTTCTGCCGGCGCGCCGCCGCGGCGACCAGCCAGGACGGATCGATCTCGTAGGCGGTGAGGTATCGCTCACGCACGTCAGCGGGAATCCGCTCGATCGCCTGAAGCGAGCCGTCCCAATACTTCAGCTCGTCGACCAGGTCGGCATCCCACAATCCCAACGCCTGCAGCTCGGCGACGAGATGCTCGTTGACAACGGTGAACTCGCCCGAAAGGTTGCTCTTGACGTAGAGATTGCTGAACAGCGGCTCGATCGACTGCGACACGCCCTGGATATTGGCGATGGTCGCGGTCGGGGCGATCGCCATCACGTTGCTGTTTCGCATGCCGTGCTGGCGTACCGCCGCGCGCACTGGCCCCCAGTCCAGGGAGGAGTCCATCGGCACGTCGATTTCCTCGCCCCGCTCTTCGGCGAGCAACGCGATGGTGTCGATCGGCAGCAGCCCGCGATCCCACTTCGATCCTGGATACGTCTCGTAGGCGCCACGCTCGTTCGCCAGGGTGGCAGAGGCCATGATCGCGTGCCACGACATCAGTTCCATGGACGTGTCGGCAAAGGTGACCGCGGCGTCGGAGGCGTATGAGACACCCATCATCGACAAGGCGTCCTGGAATCCCATCAGGCCGAGCCCCACTGGGCGGTGGCGCGCATTCGCGGCGGCGGCTTCGGGAATCGGGTAGTAGTTGATGTCGATCACATTGTCGAGCATCCGCACGACGGTCTCGACGGTTTCGCCCAGCATTTCGCGATCGAGAGCGCCATCGCGCATGTGCGTGACGAGGTTGATCGAGGCCAGGTTGCAGACTGCGACCTCGTCGGCGCTGGTGTTCAGCAGGATTTCGGTGCAGAGGTTGGAGCTGTGCACCACGCCGGCGTGGTCCTGCGGCGAGCGGATGTTGGACGGGTCCTTGAACGTGACCCACGGGTGCCCGGTTTCGAACAGGCTGGTGAGGATGCGCCGCCAGAGATCCACCGCCCGGATCGAGCGGGCGCTCCCGATCCGGCCCGCATCCGCCTCGGCTTCATAGTGCGCGTAGCGATCCGCGAACGCGCGACCGTAGAGATCGTGCAGGTCTGGCACGTCACTCGGGCTGAAAAGGGTCCAGCGGCCGTTGTCACGCACCCGCTGCATGAAGAGATCCGGCACCCAGACGGCGGTGTTCATGTCGTGCGTACGGCGGCGATCGTCGCCGGTGTTCTTGCGCAGGTCGAGGAACTCGTCGATATCGGCGTGCCACGCTTCGAGGTACGCGCAGACGGCCCCCTTGCGCTTGCCGCCCTGATTGACCGCGACGGCCGTGTCGTTGACGACTTTCAGGAACGGGATCACCCCCTGGCTTTGCCCATTCGTGCCCTTGATGTGGCTGCCGAGCGCCCGCACGTTGGTCCAATCGTTGCCGAGCCCACCGCTCCACTTCGACAGCAAGGCATTGTCGCGTACGCCCTTGAAGATGCTTTCGAGGTCGTCGTCGATCGTGGTCAAGTAACAGGACGAGAGCTGCGGATGCCGGGTGCCGGCATTGAAAAGCGTTGGGCTGGACGAACACGCCCGGAATGTGGAGAGCACCTTGTAGAAGGCGATGGCGCGGTCATCTCGCTGCTCCGCCGGCTCGGCCAGCGCGAGACCCATCGCGACGCGCATCCAGAAGATCTGCGGCAGTTCGATCCGCAGGCCCGCGACGTGTACGAGATATCGATCGTAGAGCGTCTGCAGACCGAGGTAGCGGAATTGAAGATCGCGCGCGGGATCCAGCGCGGCCGCGAGTCGCCGGAGATCGAAGCCGGCCAGCGACTCGTCGTAGATCTCCGCCTCGATGCCCCGCGCGATCGCCGACGTGAACACTTCGGAGTACAGCTCAGGTGCATTGGCGACCGTCACCCGGCGGCCGGTCACCTCGGAGTAGAT